>JASFHU010000491.1:0-4414 GCA_050123055.1 Anaerolineae bacterium | reverse complement strand
CCGTCGAGGGCCTCTATGACGTGGAGCAGGCTGATCTCGGAGGCGGGACCGGCCAGGCTCACGCCACCCCCAGCACCCCGATAGGTGGTGACCAGTCCCGACAGTGCAAGCTGGGAGATGATCTTGGCCAGGAACGGGCCGGGGATGTTCTGACGCTGAGCAATGTCCTGTGTTGAGGTCCTTTCGTTGTTGGGTCTGGTAGCCAGGTCCAGGATGACTCTGACGCCATAGTCGGTCCGTCGGCTGATCTCCATTGATGGCATGTCCTTTCATGTAGGGCGCGAACTGGCCTAACTGGACGATCTTGGCCCAATTTCAGCCATTATATCTATCCGCGTCGATTTTGTCAAACTGCCTGTTCGCGGTATAATGGGCCTCGCATGTCGTATATCTATGACGGGCCAAGGTCTGGTACCATGGACGAAGGTCTGGTACAATGGGCGAAGGTCTCTGACCAAGCCTGACGATGGGCGAAGGTCTTGTACGATGGGCAAAGGTCTCCGACCGAGCCTGACGATGGGCGAAGGCCTGGTACGATGGGCGAAGGCCTGGTACGATGGGCGAAGGTCTCCGACCGAGCCCCATAGCCCAGGGCCGCCTCGGACCGTCGGCGAACAGAGCGTTTTCATTATCAGCCGCCGGATGAATCTGGCGGCTTCAGGGAGGTTTCGTAGCGTATGAAGGGACAGGTAATTGGTCAGCGGCTGCTCCGGCCGGATGCAGTGGACAAGGTGACCGGGAAGGCACGGTTTCCGGGCGACCTGGTGATGGAAGGCATGTTGTCTGCCAAGGTGCTGTTCAGCGACCGGGTGCACGCCCGGATCGTGTCGGTAGATACGTCAGAGGCCGAACAGGTGCCCGGCGTGGTGGCAGTGCTGACGCACGAGGACGTGCCGGTCAACGAGTATGGCCTGATCTACAAGGATCAACCGGCGCTGAACCGTGACAAAGTGCGGTCGGTGTTCGATCGCGTAGCATTGGTGATCGCCGAGACACAGCAGGCGGCCCTCCGGGCCCATGACCTGATCCGGGTGGCGTATGAGGACCTGCCGGCTGTGACCGATCCCAGGCAGGCGATGCAAGCCGGTGCCCCGGTGGTTCACGAGCGCTGGCCGGACAATATACAGAGCCACCAGCGTATCCGCCGCGGCAATGTGGAGGCTGTGTTTGCCCGCGACGACGTGGTCATCGTCGAGTCCGACTATTTCACCCCCCACCAGGAGCATGCATATCTTCAGCCCGAGGCGGGCATTGGCTACATCGATGAGCAGGGGCGGGTGACGGTGCATTCGACCGGGCAGTGGTCCCACGACGACCAGCATCAGATCGCCCACATGCTCAACCTGCCACTGGAGCAGGTGCGCGTGATCTATGCCCCCGCCGGCGGCGCGTTCGGCGGGCGCGAGGACATGTCCGTCCAGCACCTGCTGGCCCTGGCGGTCTACGCGCTGGACAGACGTGGGGTCCGGCGCCCGGTCCGAATCCTGTGGGATCGCAAGGAATCGATCCGCGGACACCACAAGCGCCATCCCTATTATATGCACTTTCGGATTGCGGCTGGCCGGGATGGCAAACTCCTCGCCGTGGAGGCGACGCTTATCGCCGACATCGGGGCCTACAGTTCCTCCAGTTCCGCCGTGTTGAACAACGCCGTCAGCATCGCCACCGGTGCCTACGAGGTGCCCAACGTCAAGGTCGATGGCTACAATGTGTTCACCAACAACCTCGTCTGCGGCGCCTTCCGGGGCTTTGGCGCCCTGCAGGCCACATTTGCTGCCGAGATGCAGATGTCCAAGCTGGCCGATGCCCTGGGCATGGACCCGATGGTCCTCAGGCTCAAGAACGCCCTGCGCGAGGGTTCGGTGCTGGCGACCCAGAGCGTGATCCCGCCTGCGGTGTCGATCCGCGAGACCATGATGCACGCGGCCGAAACGGCGGGTTGGACCGACCAGGGAAAACCGGAGCCGGAAGGGGAGCCTGTGGAGCATACCCTGCGCGGCATCGGCGTAGCATCAGGATACAAGAATGTCTGCTACAGCTTTGGCTTCCCCGACAAGGCCACCGCGCGGTGCGAGCTGACCGGAGACGAGGTCATCGAGCAGGCGGTGGTCAAGATCGGGATCTCGGAGGTGGGCCAGGGCACGTTGGGTGTCATTGGGCAGGTGGCCGCCGAAACGCTGGGCCTACCCTACGAGCGGGTCAGGGTGGACAATGCAGACAGCTCGGAGGTGCCCGAAGCCGGCAGTTGTAGCGCCTCGCGCACCTCGTTCATGGCCGGGAACGCAGTCAAGATCACCTGCGAGGCGGCCTTGGAGGCGTGGACTGCTGGCCAGCGGCCAGCCGTTGCCCAGCGGACCTACCGCCCCCGCCCGACGAGTATGTTCGATCCCGAGACAGGCGTCTGCGATCCGCATGTCACCTATGGCTATGGCACACAGATTGCCGAGGTGGAGGTCAATACCGAGACAGGCGAGGTCCGCCTGAAGAAGGTCTGGGCTGCCCACGACGTAGGGCAGGCGATCAATCCCATGCATATCGAAGGCCAGATCCACGGGGCGATCAGCCAGGCGCAGGGCTGGACCTTGCTGGAGGATTTCATCGTCCAGGATGGTCAGATCCGGACCAAGAGCTATGCTGACTATTTGATCCCGACGGTCTATGACATGCCCGACGAAATACACCCTCTGATCCTAGAGATCGCCGATCCGCAGGGACCCTATGGCATACGGGGTGTGGGCGAGATGCCGATGCTGCTCCTGGCTCCGGCGATCCTGGACGCCATCCACGATGCTACCGGTATCTGGTTCGACAAGCTGCCGGTCAAGGCCGAGGACCTGTTGCTGGCCTTGCACGCCAGGTCCTGAGCGGCAACTTGTTTTCTGGAACGAGAGGATTGAGATGCTATGAGCATGGAAGCAAAGGTAACCTGGGTCGAGGACAGGCGTTTTGTGGGACAGGCTTCGTCGGGCCATGCCGTGGTGCTGGATGGCAGCGCCGAAAAGCTGGGGCCGTCTCCGATGGAGCTGATGCTCATCGGCATGGCCGGTTGCACGGCCTATGACGTCGCCGCGATCCTGGGTAAGAAACGGCAGGAGGTCACCGGCCTGGAGGTGAGCGCTCGGGCCGAGCGAGCCGAAGAGCCGCCCCGGGTGTACACACGGATCGAAATCGAATACCGGGTCCGCGGGCGGGCCATCAGGCCCAAGGCGGTGGAGGATGCCATCCGGCTGTCCAAGGAAAAGTACTGTTCGGCCTCCATCATGTTGGGCAAGACGGCAGAGATATCGACCAGCTACCGCATCGAGGATGGGGCGTAGGAGGTTGGGGAGCCTGGGTCCATTCTCCCTTGAGGGTCTGGAGACAGACTTTGTCGGCCAGAACCCTGTCTATCGGCCGGCCATCGGCTCCACAAACGACGAGGCGAGGCGGCTGGCCCGGGCTGGTGCGCCCGAGGGCACGCTGGTCGTAACCGACTATCAGACCTTGGGCCGCGGGCGGCTTGACCGTCGTTGGGAGGCTCCAGCCGGCAGCAGCCTGCTCATCTCTTTGGTCTTCCGTCCAGCCCTGGCCGCCCACCAGGTTCAACGGTTGACCATGATCTCTGGCCTGGCTGCCGTCGATGCCATCGAGGCCGAGACTGGCTTGCAAGTGGGCCTCAAGTGGCCGAACGATCTGGTCATCGGTGGGGCCAAGTTGGGCGGCATCCTGACCGAGATCGAGTTGGAAGGCAGCCGGGTCGACTATGCCGTGGTAGGCGTTGGCTTGAACGTCAACCTCGATCCTGGCCAGTTGCCACAGGATCTCTTGGTAGCGGCAACTAGCCTGTCCCACGAGTTGGGCCGGAAGGTGGCGCGGCTGCCGCTCCTGTATGCGCTGCTGCGGGCGATGGAAGTGCGCTACAAGGCACTCCAGGCGGGTCAGTTGCCCCAGGCGGAGTGGGCGGCGCGACTCGTCAGCCTGGGGCAGCCAGTGGCCGTCTCGGTGATGAATTCTCGTCTGGAGGGTGTGGCCGAAGGCGTCGATGACGATGGCGCCCTGCTCCTACGCCTGTCCGATGGCCGGCTGGAGACCATCCTGGTGGGTGACGTCACCCTTCGGGAGCAGCTTGAAGCGAGTAACAGTGCTTGACGCCTGATCTACTTTGTAGTATAGTACGATCAGTTGTGGAGGCCAGCCCGAGATTTCCGCACAAAAGATCGGGTGGCAGGAGGAAGTCACAATGGGCATTCACATTGTGGATGAACGGCTCGTTCAGCGCATCGAGCGCATTGCTCGGCGGGAGCGACGCGAAGAAGCGGACGTGATCGCCCAAGCACTGGAACTATACGAAGAAAAAACGGAAGTGGCTGGGGGACGCTCCTTCCTCTTAGCCGTTGCGGGCCTGGGTAGCTCCAAGGAGGGAGACGTATCGGAA
>JASFHU010000490.1:0-4419 GCA_050123055.1 Anaerolineae bacterium | reverse complement strand
GATGGAAGAGGCCTTGGGAACCTGCTACGCAGGGGCGGAACGGACCGTGGACAGCCACGTCAAAAACCTGCGCCGCAAGCTGACAAGGGCAGGAGCCACGGCCGGGATGGTCGAGACGGTCTTCGGAGTTGGCTATCGGCTGGCCGCGGGGCACCAGTCGGACAGCGAGGCAAACCCGTGAACCGGCTCTGGGCACAATTGCACCTTCCATTTCACATTGCCTCTTTCCCCCCAGGAGATTGTATTTGACATCATGAAAACTATATGATATAATATTATTAAATTCATTCGTTTGAGCAGTTATCTCTGCTACATACGCAGTCAGAGAGGACCCCCGAGCAATCAGCGATGATTGTCGTTACGCGAGAGGTTGCACCAGGACTCCGATAGCCCCGGGACTCCTGCCACTGGGCTTGACTTCGGACCACAAAGAATGATCGAATACGAGGATTTCTCACTCAAAATCGAACCAAGGCGAGACGGCGTCTACCCGGTGATCGTGTTGCAGTCGCCAGCTGGCGAGGGCCGCTCCGAGTTTCGGCTGCCCTACGAACCCGACCAGATCGGCGAGGTATTGTTCAGTCTGGCTGGGGCAGTGCGCGGCGGTAGCTCATCGCCCCTTCGTCACGCCACGCACGGCGACAGCTCGTCGCTACGGCACAGAGCTTCTTCAGCCTACGCACTTACTCGACCCCAGGAGGTGGGAGACGAACTCTTCAGGGCCATCTTTTCCGGTCCTGTCCTTTCCCTTTTCGAGCGCAGCTTGGGTATGCTGCACGGCAAACAGCACGGTTTGCGCATCAAGATCCACATCGATCCCGAGGATCCGACCCTGAGTCAATTGGCCAGCCTGCCATGGGAGTTTATTTATCGCAAGGATACGCGGGACTTTCTCAATCTTTCCAAATTCACACCCATTGTGCGTTATCTGGATGTCCAACGTCCTTTTTCGGCGTTGCCTCTGGAGCGGCCGTTGCGCATCCTGGTGGTGATTTCGGATCCGCCCGATTACGTGGACCTGGACCTGGAACGGGAACGAGCCCTGATAGAAAAAACCTGGGCCAAGCAGGAGGGCATTCAGGTTGAGTTCATGGAGCGCGCTTCCATCACGGCCCTGCAACGGAGACTGGTACGCCAGCACTACCACGTACTGCACTACATGGGCCATGGTGCTTTTGACGAGTACACCGGCCAGGGCGTGCTGGTGATGCAGAACGAAGACGGCTTCGGGCAGTTGGTAGATGGAAGTTCGTTAGGCATCCTGCTACGTGACGTACGGAGTCTGCGACTGGTCTTTTTGAATGCCTGTGACACGGCCACGGTCACCAGGGAGCAGGGGCTCGATCCCTTTGCCGGTGTGGCGTCGGCCATGGTCATGGCTGGTATCCCTGCAGTAGTAGCTATGCAATTCCCTATCTCTGACCAAGCAGCCATCACCTTCTCCGGTACGTTTTATCCACTTCTGGCACAGGGCAATCCGGTGGACGTGGCCATGGCCGAGGGGCGCCGGGCGATTCGGCTGGGAGATAACCGGACGATGGAGTGGGGAACACCCGTGCTGTTCATGCGGGCGCCCAACGGCGACATCTTTCGGGTCCGTACCAAGCAGAATGCCGGGACAGCCGGCACCCAGCCACCTGAACCTGCGAGCTCTCCTAGGACGGATGTGACCCAGGAGAGATACCTGGCGGAACTCTACATGCAGGGAGTGCGTGCTTTCTGGCAGGAGGAATGGAGTGAAGCGGTCGCCAGCTTTGAGGCCATCTCGGAAACGCGAGCAGGTTTTTGGGATGTAAAGACAAAATTGGCAGAGGCCAAACACCAGGCTGATTTGCATACTCTTTACGCACAGGGTCAAGCGGCGGGAGAAGCCAAGGATTGGCCAGCGGCGGTTTTGGCTCTGGAGAACCTGGTTGCCGAAGTACCTGACTACAAAGACGCTGCAGTCCTCCTGGAAGAGGCGCGGCACCAATTGCACCTGGCAGACCTCTACGCTCAGGCCCGCCAGTTGCTTCAGGCCGAGCAGTGGCAGGCTGTCGTCGATCTTGTCACCCAGATCCGCGTGACCGAACCGGGCTTTGCCGATCCAGCGGGCCTGCTCGAAACGGCAGAGAGACAACTGGCCGAGCTTCAACGCCAGGCCCAACTCCAGGAACTATACGAGCGTGCCAGGCGAGACATGGAAGCCGGAGCATGGGACGAGGCGCGCAGTCTGTTGGAACAACTGCAGAACGAGGCGCCGGGCTTTCTAGATAGTGAGGGATTGCTTGCTCAGGTAGAGGCCCAGATTCTTAGACGTGATGCGGAGGTGCAGCGCCAGGCGGAGCTGAGCGAACGATACGCGCTGGCACAAGCGGCCGAGGAATCCGGTGACGGGGCTGCGGCGGTCTCAGCGCTTGAGAGCCTGGTCGCTGAGGTGCCTGACTACAAGGATGCAGCAGCCAGGCTCGAAAAGGCACGGCACCAACTGAACTTGACAGGTCTCTACACCCGGGCCCGCCAGTCCCTACAGGCAGAGGAGTGGCAGGCTGTCGTTGATACGTTGGCCCTGATCCGCGTCCTTGAACCGGGCTTTCCAGATGCTGAGGGATTGCTGGCTCAGGCAGAGGCCCAGATCCGAAAACGGGATGCGGAAATACAGCGCCAAGCGGAGTTGAGCGAACGATACGCGCTGGCGCAAGCGGCCGAGGAAGCTGGTGATTGGTCTGCGGCGGTTTCAGTGTTTGAGAGCCTGGTCGTCGAGGAGCCTGACTACAGAGATGCAGCAGCCAGATTGGAGGCAGCCCAACTGGAATTGGCACGGGAACGCCAGAGACAGGCATCCAAACCGCGCACCCTTCCGCCAGACCGCCAGAAGCCAAAGAAACCGCCAAATCTGCCAAATGATGCAACTAAACGTCGACCAGGGAAGCCCCCCTCTCTACCCAGCTAGCGGCCAACCCACCTGGGTGGATAAGACAGAGAAATTGAGTCGTGGAGGAAAAGGATGGACTTTACACAAGCCGATGAATTCTACAATGAACTGAAGCAGAAATACGAAGCCGGAATACTCACCGCAGACGCCTTTGACGAGGCACTGCGAGAGAACATGGTCCAGGATGATCAGGACCGCTGGTGGGCCAAGAGCCGGGAAACGGGCAAGTGGCATTACTTCGACGAGGCTGAGGACGAGTGGATCCAGGCGGATCCGCCTGGTTACCAGGCGTCGACTACCTCACCATCCCCAGAGCTGCGCCCCCTGCCGGGGAGTGGGGTAGAAGCCGCGACCGGGGCGCCAGCAGATAGGGCGCCCGAGATCGCCTCAGCACAAATGGATCGCAGCGGCGTGCCCGACCAACGCCAAAGCAGTCGCTTCTGGGTGCTTGCTGGTGTGATTGCTGTGGCTTTGTTAGGGCTAGGACTAGGCGCGTATTTGATGAGCCCTCGTCCGGAGCCACCTGCTCCACCAGAAGGGGACGCCCAGGCCATAGCGGCCACCAGCACCGCTGAACCGGTAAGCGTGGCGCGCGAAACCGCGACCGAGGAGACCGTGGAGGCGGAGCCGACTCCTTCGCCGACACCAAGCCCAAGTGCTATGCCCACCGAGACGCCGACCACAATGGTGATTGCATCACCTACGCCGTCGCCGAGCCCCACCCCAACAGCCGTCCTTCCTCCTCCCTCGGCCCAGGGCATGGTTGAGGTCAATATCAGCACGTACACCACGACCGTGCCGATCTCTGACGAGCTTCCGCTATTCTGGATCGATCAGTACGAGGTGACCAACTCGCAGTACGCTGTATTCGTCAAAGACACGGGGGTAGATGCGCCGGATTATTGGGCGGTTGAGAACATTCCAGCAGAGAAAGGCGATCATCCGGTTGAGGGCATCTCCTGGCAGCGTGCAACCGAGTATTGCCGGTGGGTCAACAAGCGCCTGCCTACCGAAGCTGAGTGGGAGGTTGCAGCCCGCGGGCCGCATGGCTGGGTCTATCCCTGGGGCAATGATAGTGGCGCGGTGCAGCTCCCCACCAGTGGCACCTATGCCGTGGGGAGAGTGCTGGCCAACCGGAGCTTCTTTGGCGCTTATGACATGGCGGGCAATGTTTGGGAATGGGTGTCCGAGCCCTACCTGCGACCGGACCGTGTGGAGAGCGGCCAAGGTGTGATTCGCGGTGGGTCTGCCACCTACCCGGCCGATCTTAAGACTCCGCTGTCCGGCGATCCTGACAGCAGCACGATGAGCCGCAATACTGGTATCCGTTGTGCCGCCGCGCAGGTTGCGAAGGGCGATGAGATGGAGCCGGTCGCCGAGGGCGATGAGCAACTGACTCTGCTATATACGGATGATTTTACGGATCTGACTCGCGGCTGGCCCCAAGTGCGGGAAAAGGTAGAGACCTATTTCTACGGCTACCACCCTACCGACTTTTACCACGT
>JASFHU010000489.1:0-4426 GCA_050123055.1 Anaerolineae bacterium | reverse complement strand
TCGAGTCTAACTTTGGTATTTCCATCGATTACTATGTCATGGCCGACTTTAAGGCGTTTACCCAAATCGTCGATACCTTGGGGGGCGTCGATGTGAATGTTCCCCGAACGCTGCACGACACCCAGTACCCAGATCCACAACCGGGCGATCCCCATGGTTTCAAGACGGTGCATTTTGACGCCGGCTGGCAGCAAATGGACGGCACACGGGCCCTGGAGTACGCTCGCTCGCGAATGAGTACGAGTGACTTTGATCGCGCCAAGCGCCAACAACAGATCCTGCTGGCCATTCGCGAGAAGGCTTTGAATCTGAACCTGATCCCAAAACTGCCCGCTCTGACCGCGAGCACGTTGGATATGATCAAGACCGACATGACGCTCGACGAAATGATCGAGCTGGCACGCCTGGCGCCACAGATCGATATGGGAAATATCAAGTCGGTGGTCATCCAGAAGCCACTGGTGTACGGTTACCGGACCGAAAAGGGCGGCGCCGTACAGTTGCCCAAGTGGGACCTGATCAACCCTGTGGTGGATGACCTGTTCAAGATGCCAGTGGTGGTCCTACCTACGCCCACACCTACCCAACCCACCCCCCCGACGCCCACTCCTACACTGGCCCCGGTCCAGATCGAAGGTTTGCAGCAACTGGCCGAGGAGGGGGCACGCATCGCCGTTCAGAATGGCACGTCGGAGCCCAACTTTGCAGCCCGCGTGGCGGCCAAGTTGATGGAGCAAGGCTTCCAGGTGGTGGAGTTTGGAGACGCAGACCGCACGGACTATCCCAGCACGGTCATTGTGGACTATACTGGCAAGACGTTCACCCTGGAGAAATTGGTTGACATATTCCAGGTAACGCCGGAGAACGTGCGTCGCAGCCCCAACCTGCGCAGCGAGATCGACATTCGGGTTGTCGTCGGCCAGGATTCCCTGTTGCTGCTCCCGTAGGACTCTGGAGGATCCCTGGCCATCCTCGTTGGGTTTCAGCTTTGGTATTGCGTGTTTGTGATGGTGGCACCAAAGGGCTAGTTGCAAACGACCTTGGAGGTCTGTCAGAAGGTCTTTGCAGGAGCGTCAGCGTGCGGTTCTGCGAGGGCCTTTTTGCTTGGGGGTGTGTTGAAGCGCTATAATCGTTCCTATCGGCCGGACGAAACTGGACCGGATGGCCCAGTGGGCATTATGCCCTGGCGCATCTGGCGGCTGACCGATCATCAAGAGGTCACCGTGGATGGTGGCGTGGTGATCGAGGAACCGCTGGAGATCCGGCTGGGAGGGCGGTCCGCTGCCGTGCTGATGCGCAGTCCGGGAATGGAAAAGGAGCTGGCGGCCGGGTTCTGCCTGGGTGAGGGATTGGTGGCCGACCTGATGGACATTGCCCTGGTACGCCATTGTGGGCGGGCGGTGCCCGCTGATGCGGCCGAGGGGGATTCGCTCGACGTATCCCGCAACCGGGTGGATGTGACGCTGATGCCGGGCCTGTCCCCTACTCTGGAGCCGAGCGATGGGGTGCAGGTGATCCGCTCTGGGTGCGGGCGGACCGAAGCAGGAGCGCTAGCCGAGGATCTAGCGCCCGTCGAGTCGCAGGTGACGGTGCAACTGGAGACCTTGCGCCGTCTGCCCGGGCAGATCACGCGCCAGCAGGCTGCCTACCGGGTTGCGGGAGGTATCCACGCTGCAGCCGTGTTCGAGCCCGGCGGGCGGGCTATCGTCGTCTGCGAAGACGTGGGCCGGCATAACGCGGTGGACAAGGCGGTGGGCTATTGTCTCTTGCGGGGCATTCCGCTCCGGGACAAGGTGCTGATCAGTACGGGGAGGGCCAGCTACGACATGATAGCCAAGGGGGTGCGGCTTGGGGTGCCGATCATGGCCTCTATCTCATCGCCCACTTCTCTGGCCGTGGAACTGGCCGAGGCACTCAACTGCACGCTCCTGGGCTACCTGCGCGGCAAAACGCTGAACGTGTACACTCACGGCTGGCGCATTGCCACCGCCCAAGTAGAGTCACAGAAGTCTTAGCGAATCGGAGGATAGAGACCATGACGATCGAAGAGATCCTGAAGGAAGCCATCCAGGGTGAGACCGAGGCCCATGAGCTTTATACGAACGCCCAAGCCCTTGTGCAGGCGGAGCACATCAAGGCGCTGCTGCGCGAGCTGGCCGAGGAGGAGCTGGGTCACAAGACCGCCCTGGAAGGTATGTTGGCCAATCCCGACCAGATCCAGGGGCAGGTCCGCGCTGTACAGCAAGCGACGATCGAGGATTACAAGATTGCCGACCACCTGGTCGTCCGTCCCCTGGGGCCCGATTCGACTTTTCAGGATGTGTGCATCTTTGCCGCCCAAAAGGAGCAGCAGTCACACCAGCTCTATCGGGACCTGGCGGTGCAGAACACAGGCGAGATTCGCGATCTTTTGGAGGCCATGTCCAAGGACGAGTTGCGGCACAAGAACCTGGTGGAGGGCTGGTACGAAGAGGTCATTTATCAGGAGTTTTAGACCCTCAACCGCGATCCAGCCCGTGGATCTGCCTTACTCGCTCGATGATGCCGTCCACGGGACGTTCGCGGCGCGGTGATGGGCCCAGGGGATCCACCAGTTGCCAGTCGTCGTCATCCAGGAGCACAGCAAAGGTGTTCAGGATGGAGTAGGCCAGGGCTTCGAGGTGATAGCCACCCTCCAGGGTAAAGACCAATCGCCCGTCGCATAACTCGTCGGCCAGGTCTTTCAGGGCACGGGCAATGCGGGCGTAACCGTCTACCGTCAGTTGCATATAGGCCAGCGGGTCGTCCCAGTGGGCGTCGTAGCCAGCCGACACAAGGAGCATTTGCGGCTGGAATCGCCAGGCTGCGGGCCCCACGATCTCCTGGAATATGCGGCCAAAACCCTCATCCCCGACGCCGCCTTCCAGCGGCACGTTCACGATGCTCCCGGCTCCATCCCCATGGCCCTGTTCGTTCCAGTGGCCTGTTCCGGGATAGTGGGGATATTGGTGGGTTGAGATGTACATGACAGCCGGGTCGGATTCGAATTCGTCCTGGGTACCGTTGCCATGGTGCACGTCGAAATCCATGATCAGGACCCTATCCAGGTCACGCTCGGCCAGGGCATAGCGAGCGGCGATGGCCACATTGTTGAACAGGCAAAACCCCATCCCCCTTTGCTGCAGGGCGTGATGGCCCGGTGGGCGCACCAAGGCGAAGGCATTGTCCACGTCGCCGTTGAGTACTGCTTCTGTCGCCTCCACCAGTCCCCCAGCAGCCATCAGAGCCGCGTCGTAGGAATCTGGCCGGACGTAGGTGTCCATGTCCAGGTGACCACCCCCTTGCTGGGCCACGCGCCGCACCTGTTCCACGTAGCGGGGACTGTGTGCCCGCTGCAGCCGCTCTGCAGTGATAGGCACTGCAGGAATGGGTACCAGCCGCTGCTGCATATTGCACTCTTGCAGCACACGCAGGATCGTCTTGAGCCGTTGCTGGTTCTCTGGGTGACCCCGCAGGTCATGTTTCAGGTAGATGGGATCGTACACGTATCCGGTTGCCATCGTTCAGCTCCTTTCGTCGTGGTCGGCGTATAGCAAGTATACCACATTATACCTCGGGACGATAGATAGGAATAGTCGGCTGATCAGAGCTAGTCGGAGGGTGTTTGCTTCCTCTACACTGGACCAATCTGCCCATGGTGACAATTGTTGACATGGTTTGTGCGGCTTGGCACAGATAGAAACCGCTCTGCCTCGAGCAGGTACTGGACCAGTGTGGTTGTGGTCGAAACGATAGATGGGATTGGCGGCTGGCAAGGGGACTAGCCCGATCGTACTATTGCATGATAGCGCATTGTGTAGTATAATGACGTAGCCATGCAGGGCGCTCCCTATAGCCCTGCACGTGGCGTTGTTGCAAGGCTTTCTGCTTCCTCACGGGTTGCACGTACCAAGGAAGGAGGTGCTTTCATGATCTTTCTGCCGCGTGAGGAAGGGCAAGGGCTGGTCGAATATGCGCTTATTCTTCTTTTTATAGCAATCGTTGTAGTGGCTATTATGCTCATATTCGGTCCATCGGTCGGTAATCTGTACAGTACTGTGGTAAACAACTGGCCGTTTCCATAACGGTGTGGGTAGGCTCGCCGGCGCCTTGCCCGAATCTAACGAGGTCCCCAGCCCATCAGGTTGGGGACCTCGCTAGTTTTGGGCATGACATAAGTGCCTGGCAGGCAGTCGGAGGCAGTTCGTAGTGACGGATCATCCCTCACAGCTCAGGCCGCGTGGTACCTACCCACCGCCGGATGAGGTCGATCTTGAATCGGTACAGGCTGCTCTGCGGGCCCGAATGCGCCAGGATGTCCTTGGCCCGAAGGAGAGCCAGGGCTCGGCTGAGAGCGGCCTCCGAAAGCTGAAATCCCTGGCGGGTCAGCTCCTCCATCAACTGCGCG
>JASFHU010000488.1:0-4428 GCA_050123055.1 Anaerolineae bacterium | reverse complement strand
TGGCTGGCATCGGCAGGCCCATCGTTTCGTACCTTGACCCTTACCTTGCACTTCTGCCCGCGGTAGCAGGGGTTGGGCTCGAACAGGATCGACTCGATCACCAGATCGGGCAGGTTGGCCAATGGCCCCGGCGAGACACTGACCTCCAGTTCGTACTCGGTTGTACCGCCGGCTCCCTCGGCCACCATCAAAAAGGTGGTTGTCGTACCCAGGCAGACCTCTTTGGAGCCCGGCGTGGCCACGCCGCCGATATTGTTGTCGATGGTGACAGAGGTGGCATAGTCCACCTTGCCCCAATCCAGGCTCGTGCACTCGCCGGCCTGGATGCTGGCCGGATTGGCCGTAAAGAACGAGATCACCGGCTTGGATTCGGTCCCACTGGAGACGAGAAGGGTCGTCTCGACCGTGGTGCTGCCCTCGTCCGTCTCGGCGATCAGCCGGTAGGTCGTCGTAGTGCTGGGGCAGACCTCCAACTGGTCTGGCGTTCCCACACCGCCGATGTCCGGCTCGATCGTCGCCGAGGTGGCATTCTCCACCTGCCCCCACTCCAGTTGGGCGCAGCCCCCAGGCGCGACGATACTCGGAATCACCCGAAAGTATTCGATGATGGGACCAGCCGGTGGCTGGACGGTGATCTGCACGCTCTCTTCTACCGTGCCGCCCGACCCCGTGGCCTCGAGGGTATAGGTCTTGGTTGCGTCCAGGCATACATCGATCTTACCCGACGACCCGACGCGTCCCACGTTGCTGAGCGTGATGCGGTTGGCCTTCTCCACCTGTCCCCACTCCAGTCGGGCGCACTGGCCCTGCTCTATGGTCTCTTGGTCTGCGCGAAAGAATCCGATCACCGGCTTGGGGGCCGGGGTATCGGTCGCAGGTGGTGGGGCCTCGGTGGGTGGGATCGCCGTCGGCCGTGGCGTTGGCGGCGCGATGGTGGCAATGGCCGTAGCAGTCGGTTTGGTGGGCGTCGTTGGCGACGGCGAGGCCGGCTCGACGCTGGTGGCAGCCGCTGCGACCGTTGTGGGCGGTGTCGGGCTGGCACCGGCAGTTGCCTCCTCATCGCCCCTGAGTAACGGCCAGGCCACAAAGATGACCAGCAGGATGGCGATGATGGCCGCGGCTGCGATCAGCGCCACGACCAGGCCTGACCAGGCCCTGGCTTCTGTGGCCGGTGCGGGTACTGCAGCGGCTGATGCGGGTGCAGCCACGGCAGCCGGGACTGCCTCTACCAAAGTCTCCTGGTCGGCGATGGCCGCTGCGATCTCGACCTGGAATTGGGTCTGCCCCACTCGGACCAGATCGCCATGGTTGAGGACCTGGGGTCCGACGGTGCGCTGTCCGTTTACGAAGGAGCCGTTGGCGCTCCCAAGGTCGCTGATGACCCACCTGCCGCCCTGCATGACGATCTCGGCGTGGTGGCGCGAGACCTGCGGATCGGCCAGGATGATCTCATTGTCTGCGTGCCGGCCGATGCTAACCGGCTCGAACCCCAGGGGGAATACCTCGCCGCTGCCCTGCTCCACGAGCTGACCCATATTCATAGCCGCATCTCCTCGAGCTTGCCCTTCACCTAAAGCGGGACGAGTATACCACATCCGCCTGGTGCCGCCAAATCCAGCGCCAGACAGGCAGGCTCAGCAAGCGGGTAGATGACTCTGAGAGGGTATCATGATCAGTGCGACACCTGGCACTGCTGCGAGTCACCGGCGCAGGAAGCGCCGCTCCATCTCTTCAACAGAGAGCGCGAATAGCACCGGGCGGCCATGCGGACAGACGCTGGGTGACCAGGTTGCCTGTAGATCGTCCAGTAGTCCCTGTTGCTGGTCAGGCGTGAGCAGGTCGCCGGCCTTGATGGCGGCCCAACAGGCAGCCTTCTCGGCTAACTTTTCACGCACAGCTTCTGGCTGAAGGGTCCGGCTGGTTGACAGTTCCTCCACCAGTTCGGCCAGCAGTGCTGGCGCGTCCTTTCCCAGCAATGGAGCCGGGAGCGCCCGTGCCACAAAGCTGTTCCCACCAAAGGGCTCCATCTCAATGCCCAGGTCGGAAAGCGTGCCCAGGTGCATGGTCAGCAGTTCTGCTTCGCGCGCGGTCAGGTCCAGGCGTATTGGGGGCGACAGTGGCAGAGCATCGCTGCTGGAGAGCAGCCGCTCGGTGATCACCGCTTCGTCGGCGGCGTGTTGGTCGACGATGATCAGACCCTCGAAGGTGCGGGCCACAAGGTAGGTGTTCCGCACCTGACCCAGCGCCTCAAGGTGATGCGCCACAGAGAGGCGGCCGAGCTCGTAAGCTACGTCGCCTTCAGCAAGCAACCCTGGGGCGCTGGGCGTTTCAGGGAAGGGCCAGCCGGGCGTGCCCAGCAGGCTCTCTGCCTCAACAGGGTAAGGAACCAAAGCAGCGACCACTGACTGGCTCACTGCCTGGTAGACGGAGCGTTCCTGGGCAAATCGAACCTCTGCCTTGCGGGGATGGACGTTCACGTCCACCAGGGCCGGCTCGATCTCGATCTGGATGGAGGCCAGGGGGTGGCGTCCGGGCGGCAGACGCCCAGCGTAGGGACGCTCCAGCATCACCGCGAGCAGTCCCGAGCGGATGGGACGGCGGTTGAGGGCAAAGTACTGCCGGTCGCGGCGACTCCTGGCCAGGGCCGGACTGCTGATCAGACCGTGTACCCGCAGGTCACCGGCTGCCCAGGTGATGGGCAGCATCTCGCCAGCCGCCTCGCGGCCCACAGCCAGGGAAAGCCGTTCCAGCGGTGGGGCTGGTGGGGCGATCAAACGCTCCCGCTCGTCCACCGTCAGTTTGAAGGCGATCTCGGGAAAGGCCAGTGCGTAGCGTAGGACCACCTGCTGGCAGAGCTCTGTCTCGCGCATCGGCGACTTGAGGAACTTGCGGCGGGCTGGGGTATTGTAGAACAGGTCGCTAGCGGCCACACTGCATCCAGCCGGGCTGGCAGCCGGTTCTACCGTTACTTCATTGTTCACTGCCGTGACGCGTGTACCCTCCAGCTCGGAGGCCGCCCGGGTGAGGACTGTCAGGCGAGTCACGGCCGCGATGGCGGCCAGCGCTTCGCCCCGGAATCCCAGTGTGTGGATGGCCTGCAGGTCGGTCACGGTCCGGATCTTGCTGGTACTAAAGCGCTTCAGTGACAAGGGGGCATCGGCACGGGTCATTCCCGAGCCGTTGTCCGAGACGCGCACCAGTTCCACGCCGCCACCGGTGACCTCGACGCTGATGGCCGTGGCTCCAGCGTCCAGGGCATTCTCGACCAGCTCCTTGACGACCGAGGCAGGCCGTTCTACCACCTCGCCAGCGGCGATGAGCTCAGAGAGCTCGGGCGGCAGGATCTGGATGTTGCTCATGGCTCCCCCCTTGTTGCATGCGGCCAGACCAACGACTTGACGCCGTCTGGATGGTCACGACGATTTTACCCGAATCCCCCTGCAATGTCAAAGCAAGCGCCAAGGCCTTGGTGACATGATCGGGCTCTTTGGATCCTGCAACTTTTCGGCGGTCAGGGCGTAATGATAGTGAGCGCAAGGGACGCGAGTTGACTGATTGCCAACGTTTAGTTGTAAGGAGAGGATAACGATGAGTGAGGAAGAAAAGGTTGTTGAGGAAGAGCAGGTTGAGGAGCAGGCCCAGGCCAGTGAGAGCGCTGAGCCGACGGTGACGGAAGAGATCAAGGTGCAAGCCCAGGATCTGTTCAAAATGTTCAACGATCTCATCCGCGAGAGCACGGTGCGGCGGGTCACCATCCTGCGGAATGATCGCGTGCTGGTGGACATCCCCTTGCTGGTGGGCGTGCCGGTCAGCTTCATCCTGGCCACCCAGATGCCCATGATCTCGGCGCTGGCTGCCGTGGGCGCGCTGCTGGGTGGCTGCACGATGCGCATCGAGCGGGCTGAGCCATCAGACGAGTCGTAGCACTGCCAACAGCACAAATAAGAACCCGGTTCCGGTGAGGAGCCGGGTTCTTGCTATTTGGGGGCAGATCAATCTGGCAGGACTGTGGCCTTCATCCAGCCACTGGTGTTGTGGAAATTGGACACGGCCATGCCAGGCGGGTTGATCTGGTCAAAGGCGGCGCACAGGTCCTCGCCGGCCTGCAGGTCGGCTACCTGGAGCATCTCGTCCAACTGCTCCGGGGTACGCGGCCCGATGAGTGGGGCAGTGATCCCCGGCTGGTCCTTTACCCACAGCAGCGAAACCTGAGCCGGCGTCAAGCCATACCTGGCCGCAATCTCTGGCACGCGCGCGGCGGCCTCCAGCCCCTTGCGGTTGATGCGCTGGGCATAGATGCCCTGCGGGTTGGCCGCGGCCCGCGAACCATTGGGAAAGGGCCGGTCCACAGGGTAGCGTCCGGCCAGCATCCCCATCGCAATCGGCGACCAGGGAAACATGGCCAATCCATATCGCTGGCAGAGGGGA
>JASFHU010000487.1:0-4434 GCA_050123055.1 Anaerolineae bacterium | reverse complement strand
CACATTCCGACAGTGCCGAGCAACCCTCCAACGATCCACAATCCGATGAAAGCCGCCTTGTGCCACGATTCGCGGATCAGGCCCAGCCACTTGAGGCCAAAATAGAACACGCTGGTGAAAAGCAGGAGGTAAGCTGCCAGTCCAAGCCAGCCGGTGGTCACCAGGGCATCCAGCGTCTCGTTGTGCGAGCGGTCGGGCGAGGCGTTCCGCTTCTCAAAGTGGGCCAGTTCGGGCGGGTAGAAGCGATTGTAGGCCACGTACATCGACTCTGGCCCATAGCCAACGATGGGCCGTATGGCGTTGAACGGATCCTGCCCTCCTTCCTCCCCCGGACGCTCCAGGGGGGTATGGGGGCCGATGAGGTCGATCGCACCCTCCCAGATCAAGACGCGGACCTTGCCCGAGCCCTCCTCCGTCTGTAGCACCTTGCCCAGGCGACCCACGTAGGGGGTCCTTCGCAGCGTCTCAATCAATGGCGTCTCCACCGTGTTGAACATCACCAGGAAGACCATCACGGCGATGGCTGCAACACTCATCACCCAGGGGATCCAGACCCTGCGCTTGATCAGACCGAGGATGGCAAAGTAAAAGAATACCCCGGCCAGCAGGCCCAACAAGGGACCACGGCTCTGCGTGTAAAAGATGCAGATGACTTGGGCAATGAGGATCACGAGGTAAGAGGCAACCAGGAGGAGCCGGGCAACGGGCTTGCGGAGATAGTAGGCAAAGGCTACCATGGCCACGACAAAGATGAGCGCGGCCAGCATGCCGAGCCAGAAGTAGTTGGGCACCCCTGGCGGGAAAAAGAGCTCCAGGATCCAAGAGAACCCGACCAGGAAGGCAAAAGTCAGGGGCAGCGAGATGGTGAGTACCACCGGTCGGCGCTCGGCTGGGCTCAGGAGATAGATCGGTACCTGGAGGGCCACACCCACCAGCAGGGCCACCCAGCGCACCCATGGTGAGCCCGGATCCACGTTCCAAAGCATCCCGGCCAGCAGGGCGCCCACCAGGAGCACAAAAGCCAGCACTCCCAGCAGCAGGTCCCGCGTTTCAAAACTGCCGGTCGCTTCCCTCCAGTTCTCGAATAGCCGTGACAGGGTCAAGGGCAGGACCATGATCAGATAGGCCGCGACAAAGATGGCGTTGCCCATGTTGGAGGCCACACGGGTTGTCACGTTGCCTCCCCAGGGCAGCGGGTCCAGCCCAAAGTGCTGGACCAGGCCATACATGGCAATGGGAAAGCTGACCAGGACCAGCGTTGTGATGAGGCGATTGAGCTGTCTCTTGGTGTGGAGCCCTTGCAGCATCAGAAAAAAGATGACAGTATAGCCCAGCGCGGTGTAGGTACCTTGCAGGCGCTGGTAGGAGCCCATGAGGCTGACCCTCGGCGCGACGGAGAGGACCGTGCTGATGAGGTAAACCAGCACCAGGAGTAGCGTGGGCACCACCAGCGGAGTCTTGATCAGTCTGTCCTTGAACGATGGAGCAGGGAACTCCTCCGTGTCATTGGTCCGGCCAGCTCGCCAGTCCTCGATGGTGCGGATGAGCCAAGCGACAGCCATCACCAGGGCGATGGAGCGCAGCAGTGAGAGTTTGTCAGGCTCGAACACCCGGTTGGAATGGATGTTAAAGAACAGCGGCACGACGACGATGGCCGCCAGCCAGCCCGCTTCGATCACTTTATCAAGGTAAACGCTTAGTTTGGTACGCATGCATCCTTCCCTTGCTCAGTCCCCAAGAACCTATATTCCTCAATCCGTTCACAATACCAGGTTGCCATTGCCAATCAGGGCCAGCTTGTGCTCCGGCCACACATCCTGAAACCAGCCAACGGTCCTTTCTATCCCCTCTTCCAACGGAACCTCAGCGCGAAAGCCCAGGATCTCGGCTGCCCGGCGGGTATCCGGTACCCGGCGCCGTGCTTCTTCAAAGTTCTGCCCAAAAGCGTCCTGGTAGGGTACACTGACAATTTCGGAGCCAGAGCCGACAGCGTCGCGAACCATCTGAGCCAAGTCGATGATCCGGGTCTCTCGCTTCGTTCCGATGTTAAAGATCTTACCAGTCGCCCCGGTGACCGTTCCGGCCAGGATCGTACCGCGGACGGTGTCTTCCGCATAGGTGAAACAGCGGGTCTGCTGGCCATTGTCAAAGATGGTGATGGGGCGGCCCAGTTGTGCTTGGGCGATGAATCTGGCGATCACGCTACCATAGCCCCGTGGATCCAGTCGCGGGCCATAAGAGTTGAAATAGCGCACGATCGATACCGGAAAGCCGCGACCGGCATAGGCCAGCGCACAATGCTCATCGATGGCTTTGGAAAGTGCATAGGACCAGCGGCTGACGATGGTGGGTCCCAGCAGCGAGTCATCCTCCTCCGCCCAGGGCACCTTGGGGTTCTTGCCATAGACCTCAGAGCTTGAGGCGACCACGGTCCGTTTCCAGTACTTGAATGCCTTGGCCAGGACGATCTCGGTACCGGCGATGTTGGTCCGGATCCCGTCGAGAGGGTCATCGACCACATACTTGACCCCCACCAGCGCTGCCAGGTGATAGACCTGGTCCACGCTGGCGATGAGGCGGTCTATCAGCCCTTCGTTCAGGATCGTGTCATTCACGAGATGGAAGCGCTCGTGACCCAGCAGGTGCTGGATGTTATCGATCTTGCCGGTCGAAAGATCGTCCACCACAGAGACCTCGTGGCCATCGGCCATCAAGGCATCTACCAGGTTGGAGCCGATGTACCCGGCTCCACCAGTCACCAGTATCTTCATAGAGTCTCGGTTCCTTCGTTGTTCTCCAGCAATCGCATTCCGGGACGGTTTACCATCCACCGGCACATTGCGGCAGGGGGTGCGAGTCCCGTGTTCTACCCGTCGCCGGTGGCCGTCCTCCTGGCCATCCTGGCGCGACGTGCCCTATTATAGCACATTTCTTCCAGATGGGAAGCCTGGAACCCTGCGACGAAGCTGTTCCTCGATGGCCCCAACCCGCTCCACGGCGTGGGCCCAGCTATACTTTTGCACTACAAACTGACGTCCTGCCTGGGCGATCTGTTC
Source organism: Anaerolineae bacterium (assembly GCA_050123055.1). Classification (GTDB taxonomy): domain Bacteria; phylum Chloroflexota; class Anaerolineae; order JAAYZQ01; family JAAYZQ01; genus JASFHU01. Next base: position 1,378 of record JASFHU010000487.1, on the reverse strand, counting down.
CCGATGTTCCCGATCCTGCAGCACGAACACGATCTGCTGGGCGGTGGATGCCGCATCATCGGCCAGCAGGAGCTCGTGGTCCGGTTGAGCGCCCAATCCCTGGTTGATCAGGCTCGTAGTCACTACCGGCGTACCTGCCGCCATGGCCTCCAACACCTTGTTCTGGATGCCGGCCGCAAAGCGAAGCGGTGCGACGAATACAGCAGCCTGGTTGAGCTGCTTGTTGAGATCGGGCACAAAGCCGGTCACCGTCACCGAGGGATCGTGCCCCAGTCGCCGGACCTGGGGATCGGGCTCGGCGCCCACGATCTTGAGTTTGCAGTCGGGGATCTGCGCCTGGACCAGGGGCAGGACCTCCGTGACCAGGTGGATGGCCGCATCGATGTTGTGGAAGACACCCATGTGGCCCACAAAGATGAGGCTATTAGGCACAGACACCTGCCCCGTTGGCCGGAACAGTGCCAGGTCCACACCATTGGGCACCACGCGGATGTTCGCCCCGGGACAGGCCGCAGCCAGCAGCTTCCGATCCGCTTCCGAGATCAACCAGGTTTCTTCAAAGTTCTGGGCAACCCATCGCTCGTAGCGAGCGATGCGGGGCTTCTCCAGGCTGTAGAGTAGGCGTGAGGCGAGCCCTCGGTAGGGCAAAGACAGGCTGATCTCTTTGGAGATCACGTCTGTGAGATCCACGATGCGGTACATACCTGTCAGATGCTTCACGTAGGGTGCCATGCGAAAGAGGTGGACATAAGCTGCGTCAAAGGCCGTCCGGCTGGTCACCTCGGCGACCAGGCGTTGCATCGCCCCAGAGCGGTAATAAAGAGCCTGCAGGGGCTCCCGTCGCCAGAGGTTGCTGGCCACGCTGAGGGCGGATCGGGCCGGGCTCATCGAGACGACCTGTACCGCCTCGCAGTAGGCTTCCAGCGCGGCCACGTGGCCTCGCTCCGATTCTCCGGCTACGAACGAGACCAGGCTCAACTCGTGCTCGCGCGCAAGATGCTCAATGAAATGGAAGGCCCGCAGGCGGTCGCCGCGGTTGGGTGGGTAGGGCAGCCGGGAGGTAAGGCATAGGATGCGCATAAGTCTCTACCCTTCCTCTTGGGTCGTATCTTTCCGTGCCCAGATGCTGCACAGGTTAGGGGAGAGAAGGTAGGCCTGCTCTCGCAACACTGCCGCCAGGAGCATATACCAGGCCTTGAGCCAAACCGGCGGGCGAGCTCGCAAGCGGTCCTTCGTCCCGTAGGGGCTGTGATACGGATAAGAGGCCTCCCAGGCTGCTACCGATGGGAATGTGAGCACGGTAGAGACAGGCTGGAACTGTGCCCGCAGTGGTTGCAGCCTCAGGGGGGAGACAAAGTCGTTTCCAGCCCTGTCCTGC
>JASFHU010000486.1:0-4436 GCA_050123055.1 Anaerolineae bacterium | reverse complement strand
TCAGCTCCTCGTCGATCAGGAGGGCCGCAAAGGCCCGGACGTCGTCGCCCGTCGGTGGCTCGCCGGAAAAACCTTCGAAACGCTCGGCCAGTGAGATCTGTCCCTCGATCTGGTCCTCGGGGACCTGCCGCTCGCGCAACATATGGCGAAAGCCTTCTCGATCCATGTTCGTTCTCCCAAGGTGGGGTGACCCGGTCACCCCACCCCTCAGACAGCCAGTCCCGCCCGGACGCGGTCCAGCGTGGCGCGAGCCTCGGGCACAAAGCCAAAGAAGCCCTCGATCCGCTCGCAGCCATAGTCCTCGCAGTGGGCGCAGTTGATCACACTCCGCTCCATGGCGCAGGCACGGATCTCGCACTCGGCCCAATGGCCGCATTTACGCCCACCGTCGACTGTGCATCCGTCGCAAATGACCGACTCGACGGTGATCTCTGGTGCGTCAAACTCTTTGCGCCACATGGCCGCTACACGCTCCAGTTCGGCCTGGTCGTTGGCTTGGGTGGCGATGTAGCCCGGGCACTCGGTACAGGTCAGACCGCAGTAGGCAATCAGTGTGTCCATTTCCTCCTCCTGTTTCAGTATTCAACGATTTTTGGTAGCTCTTTGGCCCTGGCCACTGAGAAGGTGGCCTCTGCCGGCAGGGGCGCAATCCCCTCAAAACCGGTCCGCTCGACAAACTCCAGCAGCATAGCCCTCAACTCCTCTGGGTCCCACCCTGCCATCTTTTCAACGGTGTCCACCCCGGCGTCGTGGTAGAGCCGGGCGCGGATGCCTTTGATGCCCGGGATGTGCGCCAGGTCGGAGAGCTTGACCAGCTCGACGATGGCGGCCAGAGGGATACCGGTCTCGTCGGCCAGCTTTTGCCGGCCGGCCTGCGTGCGCCCAGCCTCGATCATCTGCTGGACGTTCCTGATGCCCGTTGCCTCCAGGCGGGCTGCGTGCTCCGCATCCACGCCCCGAAAGTCCTTCAGCGGGAATGGGTTGCGCCTGATCCGTTGCTCACGCAGCAGGCCAGCGAGTTGGCGGAGCTCCTGGTCCTGATTGAACTCAAACCAGTAGCCCAGCGCCCAGAGATGGGTCTTGGCCGAAGCTTTCAGCTCGCCCTCGATCCAGGCCACAAAGGCTTCCAGGTCCTCCGGCTCTTCATCCGCGAGGCACTTGCCGCCGCGATGCTGCTGCAGGTATTCCTCGAACTGGCCCACCATCCGCAGGCAGCGTTGGATGGCGTTCAGCGAGCGGCCACCGCGCTTCAAAAACTTCTCAAAGGCAGCTTCGTTCACGGCTTGCGCTCCTCAGACCGGTACAGGCTTTCGCCAAAGATAGACCGTGCTCTCTGATGCAAGCTCATCCCAGCAGAATGTTTCGATCTCTGCTGTACCTTCGTCTTGGCCGGCTGGTTATGCCTCGTCGTACGCCGCGACGGCCGGCGGCAGGGCCTGGGTCACGACATGGCCGGCTGCCGGCAGGCCGACCAGGATGGCGCTGATCACCTCTTCGCGTGAAGCACCCGCCTGTTTGGCCGTTTGTACGTGAAAGGGGATGCCGCTAGGGCGCTCCAAGGCGGCAAGTACGGCCAGGTAGGCCAGCGCACCGGTCTTGGCATCCAGCACGCTGGCCTGGCCAAGTGACTGGACGAGTGTACCCCAGGCTTTGGCCTGTTCGGGCGCTTCGGCCAGGAAGGTCTGAAAGGCCTGGCTGATCAGTGGTTTCCCTTCGCTCATACTCTTTACCCCATAACTCGCGTTATCCCTCGGCCTTTTTGAGGACGAACCCGGCGCGGCCAAACAGCCGGCCATTGATCTTGGGCTCAATCGCCTGCTCGCCAGGGTAGTACTTGCGCGTTGTCACCGGCGCAAAGCTGTGTTTCTTGACGATCTGTAGAACCTCGCCAGGCTGGATCGTCCTTTTGCTCAGCTTGAACACCTTGGGCGAGAGCCTGCCGTTGGCCCTCATATGAAAAACGACATAGTCGATCATCAGGTTCAGCGGCTCATCGGCCAGCGATTCGATGTCAAAGGATAGGGTGACCTGTTCGCCAATGGCGATGGCCTGCGGCTCGACGGCCAGGTTGTGCACGGCGATCTCGGCCGCGCTGCCGTAGCCCAGCAGGGCCAGCGCGTCGGGATGGCCCTGCTTGACCAGCGTGCGCAGGGCGTGGCCGGTGATCCAGCGCACCACGTCGGTGGCGTCAGCCTGCCACCTGCGCAGTAGGTCTAGCACCACGTCGGGGTTGTCTTTCGAAATGTCGTTCAGATTGTTGGCGACGCTCTTGCGCACCGGCTCCGCTTCGTCGTTCTTGAGCCGCTCGAGGATGGGCAGGATGGGTGCTGGATCGGCCACCAGGGCTTGCAGCCGGATGCCCCAGGGCAGGCGCGGGCGACAGCCTTCGCTGGCCAGGCGGCGCACCTCGGCGCTCTTGTGGTCAGCCCAGGCCAGCATCTGGGCCATCGTACGCTCCGGGTAGCGCACGATAAAGGGCCGGATGGCAAACTCGGCCGACATCCGCTCGGTGAACTCTTCCAGCGCCGGGATCGAAGCCTCCCAGTCGTCCAGGCCATAGACCTCGACATAGTCGGTGAAGACCCACTGGACAATGCCCTCCACGCCTGGCATGGCCCGCCGCAGGATGTCGAGCGCGGTGAAATAGTCCGCCGGCAGCAGGTCGTACAGTACGACGGTGATGTGCCGGATCCGCTGCTTGAGCTCGCGGGCTGGCCAGTCCGCATCGAACACGCGGGTTAGAAAGACCTCCCGGTCGAAAGCCCCATAGGCAACCTCGACCGCCGCTGCCAGGTCGCCCACGCTTTGCTCGTTGAACAGATCCTTGATGTCCATCTGCCTCTTGCAACCTCAGGCGATCCAGGCCTGCCACTGCTCGGGCAGCGCTTTGCCCAGGCCCTTCAGGTAGACGCTTGCCTTGGCGAAAAAGATGAGCAACGCCTCCCGATAGATGTGGTACTGGATGGTGAGTGGAATGACAAATCCACCCCCTCGATCGATGACTCGATTCTGAAGGTCCTCCTCTGAGAGAGACTCCAGCGTCTCCTTGAACTCTCGATCCAGCCTGTTGAACCAGGCAGTCAGTCGCTCCACGCTGCCCTCGAGCTCCGGCTGTTCGCGGTGGCGAAACTCTTGCTCAAAGGTCTGAAAGGATGTGACGTAGGACTGCTGGACCTCGCCCATCTCCCGGCAGAGTGCGCCCAGGGTGGGGTTATCACCGCCGGGTGAGTAACCCAGGTCCTCGTCCGTCAAGATCTCCATGAGCTGGTGCCGCAAAGCCAGGGTCTGCTCCAGGATGGGTCCATGCTCTGCCATCAAACTATTCATTGGGTTTTGCCTCCTTTGCATTCCTCAGGGTCGCTTCCAGGCCCCAAGTCTGAACGGATCGCCGGTCCTATGTTGCAAACGTCGCCATGGCCTGTTGCATGCGCGCCACCACGTCCACGCCAAAAGGACAGCGCTTGGTGCAGGCGCCACACTCGGTGCAGGCCTCGGACTGCACCGGCAGAGCTGCGTAGGCTGACCGCAGCCTCGCCGTGACGCCTGGCTCGGCCAGGTCGAGCAGGCGATTGACCTGGCCGATGTCGATCACAACCGGGCAGGGCAGGCAGTGGTTGCAGTAGGTGCACTCGCCCTCGACGTAGCGGCCAAAGCCGGCCAGCAGCCCGCTGAAGTCCCGCTCGGCCTCACTGGCTTCCAGCGTGTGGAGCGCTGCCGCCAGCTCAGCCTCATTCTTGACCCCCGGCAAGGCCAGGGAGACGCCGCGCTGGGCCAGCACGTAGCTGAGGCACTGCGCGGGCGTCACCTGGCTGGCGATCTTGACCTGGAAGGTCTCCCCGCTGGTCTGGTACTTGGGCACGCGCAGGGTGCCCCGCTTGGTCAGCAGCTTGCCGCCCCCAAAGGGCTTCATGGCCACCACGCCGATCTTCTGTCGTGCGCAGAGGTCCAGCAGGTCGTTGCGTCCGGGCATGGCGTGGTTGAAGAGGTTGACCGGCAGCATGATCAGATCCACCAGCCCGCTCTCGATCGCCCTCTCCATGATGCCGTGATAGTGGCCGCTGATGCCCAGGAAACGTGCCCGCCCCTCCTCCCGGAGCTGGCTGGCCAGGTCCAGGAACCCGCTCCGCGAAGCCCGCTCCCAGTCGTTGGCCGCGTTAAAATTGTGCAGCCAGAGCACGTCCATGTATTTGGTCTCCAGCCGCCGGAGCACCTCCAGGTAGGAGCGCTCGCAGCGCTTAACGGTCCGCGTTTTGTAGTACTGCCCGCCCCTGTCCGTGGAGCCCAGGTGTGCGGCCAACAGCACGCGCTCGCGGAGGCCCCGGAACCCTTCGCCCATCTGGTCCAGGTACTCGGGCATGGCAAAGATGATGTCGAAATAGTTGACGCCGTGCTCCACCGCCGCGCGCAGCGTCGGGACGACCGTCTCTCGCGGCTGG
>JASFHU010000485.1:0-4444 GCA_050123055.1 Anaerolineae bacterium | reverse complement strand
GCACGTTCTTCTCCTCACCGCGAACCCTGTCAAGGTAGCCAGAAAGCAATGCCAGGCCGCCGATCAGTGTGCCTTCAGACCCTTGAGATTCGGCCAGGAAATCCCCATGCATGTCATTTGAATGCAGGAGCACAAGGTTTGTGAATCGTTCTGTGGTCACGTCTCACCTACGCTTCTGGTGCCGCGAACAGGGTGAGAGACCCGGCAGCACGTACAGGCAAGTTGCCCCGGTTACGGCCCCTGTCCACCCTTTTCTTGTACCCACCAACGTAGCGCTTCCATGAACTCGGAGACAAAACGCTGGGCATCCACCTCAACAGCCACATCCACGTTGGGTTCACCGGCGGCCTTGAGCCGGGAATCAACAACCGTCATGCCCCGTGTCAGTCTGCCTTGAGTCTCCACGTCCACGTATAGCCTTTTCGTCTTTACAATATCTGGGCTGAGGCAAACCCCCGCGGAAAGCGGATCGTGCAGGACACAGATAGGCGGCTCGTAGCCAAACTTGACGTAAGCGTCCATCATGAAGCGAATCAACCGGATGACAAACTGGGAGCGCTCATTGTTGATCTTTCTCAAGAGCTCGAGATCCTTATCCATCAAGCAGGTTTGGTGGGTCACATTCAGCCCCACCATCGTGATCGGCGCACCGGAGGTAAAGACCATGCGCGCTGCCTCCGGGTCGTTGGCAATGTTGGCTTCTGCCGTAGCGGTGACGTTCCCGGCCTCAGTACTCCCCCCCATCAGGACAACGCGTTGAACACGCTGCGCCAGGCCCGGATCTCGAACAAAGGCGATGCCCAGGTTCGTCAACGGGCCAAAGGCCAGAAGGGTCAGTTCTCCAGCATGTTCATGGCTCAGCCGCAGCATCTGATCAACGGCGTGTTCGCCAGTCTCCTTTGTGCCAGGTGGGGGTAGATAGGTCGCGGCTAAACCATCGGTGCCATGTACGTGGGATGCCTCGTGGAGGGGTGAAAGCAGAGGTTTGTTCGCCCCTTTGGCAACGGGGATATCCAGACCTGCAAGTTCCCACAGTTTCAGGGTGTTTCGGGTGGACAGATCAACGTGGACGTTGCCCCCCACGGTGCCTGTCCCCACAATGTCCACCAGCCCCTGATGCTGGGCGTGGGCCAAATAGAGCATACCGATTGCGTCATCCACACCCGTATCGGCATCCAGAAGCACCTTCATAGCAACTCCTCCCGACGATGATCCGAAGCTTGGAGACGGTCATCTCCGCAGGCGCAATGGACTGGAAACTGATGATATCAGACGGTCACCCCGTGGGGACCATCTGCCCTTGACCCGGAGTGTTGGATCTCAGCCCTCCAATTATAACAGAGGCGCACGCACGCGTCAAGCAACTCCGACAGAATCAAGCCGTCTGGTTTGACCATTTCTCGGCATTGTGCTAGAATACCATCGCTCGCATGTTCGGGGGTCGTCTAACGGCAGGACAAGGGACTTTGGATCCCTGTATCGAGGTTCAAATCCTCGCCCCCGAGCCAGCCGGGCCCTTAGCTCAGCGGCAGAGCGGCCGGCTCATAACCGGTTGGTCGCAGGTTCGAATCCTGCAGGGCCCATTGGATTGGAGCAGCAGTGGCCTGTCCCTGGCTTCAAAGGAGAGAAGGAAGGTCAACGGGTGGCCCGGGTTTTGGTCCTGAATGCAACCTACGAACCCATGAATGTCGTCTCCATGCGCCGTGCCGTGGTGCTCCTCCTCAAAGAGAAGGCCGAGATCGTGGAGGCGGCTGAAGCATGGCTGCGCTCTGAGCAACTGGCCCTGCCGGTCCCTCTCGTCATCCGTCTGGTGTACTATGTTCGCATCCCGCGTCACTTTGCGCTGCCCCTTTCTCGCCGCACCGTCTTGGCCCGCGACCAGTACACTTGCCAGTATTGCGGGGCAGAGCCGGGCAAATCCAACCTCACAATTGACCACATCGTGCCCCGCTCTCGTGGGGGTGAGACGCTTTGGGAGAACGTCGTGACTGCCTGCGGACCGTGCAACCGGCGCAAAGGGGATCGTACTCCCCAGGAGGCCAACATGCCGTTGCGGCGACAGCCCCGTCGCCCGCGCTACCTGGCTCTCACCCTCCTCGAAGGAGCTCGCGCGCCCCAAGCGTGGAACAAGTATATGTACTTCTGAAGGCGACCTGAGGAACGACCAACAGCCGTACACGACCCCATGCGAGGGCTTGCCAGAGCTACCCGGGGAATACCCAACAAGTCTGGGACTCCGGACTCCCCAACTTGTTGGGGGAGGCGTCTGTGGCGGTGTGCCACGAGCATGTCAACTACCCAGACCCCGCCTGCATCGTAGGCCGCTGCGCAACTCGTCGGTATAGCAACGATTCTTGCTCTCCCATCCAGTCTATGGTATGATATAAGGGCAAAGTCAAGCGGTGTCTTTCGGGAAGGAAGGTAGGGAGGAACCATGTTTAGAGAAAGGATCACCCGCAAATACCAATCCTTGTCGCCCAGCTTTAAAAAGATCGCCGATTTCATCCTCATTGCACACCAACGCGTCGCATTCATGAGCGCTTCTCGACTGGCCAAACATCTGGGGGTAGACGTGGCCACCGTCACGCGCTTTTCGCAGCAACTAGGCTACGACGGCTACACCCAACTGATCCGCGAGATCCAGGAAAAGGTCCTGGAAGAGATGCGCTCAGCCCGCGCCCCTATAGCGGAGCGCCTTGCAAACGCCGAAGGCGCCTTCGCTCAGACGCTGTGGCGGGACTGGGCCAACCTGGAGAAAACGATCCAGAACATCCCGGAGGATCAGGCAGAGGCGGCGCTGGCTGCCCTCAAAGGAGCCCGCCACATCTACTTTGTGGCAGAGGGGACGGGAGCCGGTCTGGCCTCGGCCGCGGCATCCCACATCCGCATGGCCAAAGCCGGCGTGTTTGTCTCAACCCAGGGGGCCTTCGATCTGGCACTGGCGCTCAAGAACCTGGGGCCTGAAGATGTGGTGGTCGGCATTGGCTTTACCAGTTATGCGCATGCCGCGGCGCAAGCGCTCAAACTGGGACGAAAGGCCGGAGCCAAGACCATTGGAATCGTTTCCCAAGCTGACTGCCCTATCGGAGGCGTGGCAGAGATCCTGATCTCCTGTTCGGCGACAGAGGAGGGTTACCTGCCATCTCCCACCGCCGTCAGCGCCATCCTGTATGCCTTGGTCCACAGTGTACTTCTGGACAACGCCGTGGAGTACAACCAGCAAGTGGGGCGTTTTCAGGATGCCTATGCAGCCCTGACAGAGGGAGACGCCCCAGGCGAGAGGAACTTGGCAGAGGACCTGATCGAGCGGTTTTAGGCCTAATCATTATAGAATGCCCTGCAAAAAGGTCAAAAAGGTAGTGTATGTTGTGTGTGCGCTAGGCGCATACACAACATACACTACGCCACTGACCTTTTTGCGGTGGAGTCATTATAGGACACCAGGCCCCGTAAGTGTGACAGTGCATCGATGATCAAACGTGCCTGCCAGGGTCGTCGCCTGGCCGCTGTCTGCGGCCGTTACTGTGGAAGGTGTGACGCCTACCAGGTGGACGGCTGCTGTGGCTGTGCCTATCAACTGGGCAGTACCCGGCGTGGCGACTGTCCCCTCTTTGAGTGCTGTATCTCGGAGCGGGGCCTGGAGCACTGCGGTCTCTGCCTGGATTTCCCCTGCCAGGTCTTTGTAAGCCATGCCCCTCCGCTGGAGGTTGCCCGCTTGTACAAGGCGCTGCGCAGGCGGGCCGAGCTAGGCACCACGGCCTGGCTGGACGAGGTCGCAGCGTCGCCCGACTGAGCGAGTCGGGCGGGCCAGGTGACTCAGCCCGGAAAAGTTCGGATCAGTTCCCAATTGCTCCACAGATCATAGACGCCGACGCCTACCAGCAGCGTGCCCCCGACGACGTTGATCAGCCGCGCTCGCTGGGCGAATTGGCGGGTGAGCCATCGCTGCGTCGCCCCTGATAGAAATAACAGGGCCAGAAGAGGAAGACGGAAGCCCAGGCCAAACCCCATTTGGTAATCGAGTCTACTGGTCCTTGGTGAAAGGTAGGCTATAATGACTCTCTGGGAGGGGGCGATGGGTGCACGGACTAGCGCCCAGCCGATGCAGAGGCCGTAATCTTTTCGTAAGGATTGGGTATGCGACCTGTAAGGATTCCGATCCAGAATTAACTGGTCTGGGCGGCACCCCGTCCAGACGGAGAGTGCACGCCGCGCAGCGGCGTCAATCATGCAGAGGGGGTCGTTAGCAGGGGGCTGCTTATGAATCAAGGAAGGATCCTGGTCGTAGAGGATGAACCCAGTATCCGAGAAGTCGTCAGCCTCTATCTCAGCCGTGCCGGCTACCAGGTGACCGTGGTCGAGGATGGGCAGGCCGCCCTGGAGAGCCTTTCGGGCCAGTTGCCCGATCTGGTGGTACTGGATCTGATGCTGCCTGAGATAGATG
>JASFHU010000484.1:0-4459 GCA_050123055.1 Anaerolineae bacterium | reverse complement strand
CCCGTAGAACCATTGGTGAGCGACCTCGTGGGCTGCCAACGGGATGAGCGGGGCGCGCGTGGTCCCGTCGTACTGGTCATAGAAAGCCGAACCGAGGAAGGTCACGCCTGAGAACTCCATCCCGCCTGCAAACTCGGTCTCGACCAGGCGATAATCGGCGAAAGGATGGGGGCCGTAGAGTTCGGTGAACAGCTCCACCGCCTGGGCTGCCGTCTCGAGGGCAACCTGCCCGGCTTCTGTATTGTTGGGAAAAAAGTAAGAGTGTACCGTAACCTCTCCCACCTCTGTGCTGGCCACCTGATACTTGTCGCTGGCCGCAAAGGCGAACGATCTGGCCTGCTCTGCCTCATAATGCCAGATGTTCTCCTCGTGGATTTCGCTTCCGGTTCCGGCCACAATGACGCCCGGCGTGGTGGTGATGGTCACGTTATAGTCGGCCACCTCAGTCACGTAGGGATCTCCCACCGGGAAGTACTTGAGCCCGTACCAGCCTCTGTCCTCCCGGTAGGGAGCCATCACCGGGTACCAGTTGCCCAGGCTGACGGACCGGTTGGAGTAGCCAAACCCACCCCCGCTGAATTCCTCGTCAGGTTGGATCTTGGGCAGGTTCAACGTATAGTCCATCAGAACCGCCACGTGTTCGTTGGGCTCCAGGGGACGGGGCAGCTCTATCCGCAGGGTGACATCCAGGGGAAAGATCTCGGGCTGGACCAACTCGCCATCCATGTCCACCTTGATCTCGTTCAGCTCAAAGGTACCCCGGCTATGATTCGGGTGGATGTTGAGCATGAGGTTGGGCAACGTCTCGCTGGTTACGTTGGTATAGTCGATGCGCTGCTTCACGTCGAGGGTATGCTTGATATAATCCAAAAAGACGTCCATCTCGTACGACGTGCCCTCGTATACGGGCATGGGCGTAGCCGTGGGCGTCGGCGGCAGGCCCGGTGTGGGCGTGGGCTCGGCGTGGTTCTGACGCACGTACACCGAGTAGACACCCAGAGTCAGTAGGGCCACAATCACGACCCCAAGCAGAAGGTCGGCGCCCAGGAAAGAACGACGAGAAGCGGGTGCTCCCGCGGCGACGACCTGAGTGGCTCCTCTCCTGCCCCGGGGGATGCCACGTTGTTCATCAAATTGGTCGAGGATCTCTTCCGCGTCGAGGTTCAGGTACGAGGTATAGTTGCGCAGGAAACCTCGCATATGCAAGTCACTGGTGAAAGTGTCGTGGGAGTCTTCTTCCAGTGCCTCCAAATAGTTGAGCGGGATGCGGGTTGCAGCCGCAACCTCCTCCAGCGTCAGTTCCTTTTCTTCACGAGCGGCTCGTAGCCGTTCTCCCAATTCACTCATTTCCACGCTACCACCATCGGTCGAAGAGCTATCGAGGCTGCGGGCCGGTGGGTGTGAGCAACTCCCCGCCAGCCCCTCCCACCGATCTCTGCCCCGAAAACGGCGCTATTATACCAGGTTTCTCATCCCTTGACAATCCAGCTCACGATCACTGTTTGACGCCAATCCCCTTCTTTAGTACAATCTGGTGGCTTTCCGTTGGCTCGGCCTTGTTGTCTGGTTGGTAGCGAGGAGCACCACCTTTTGTCTGAACTGAAAACCGGCATTGTACTCCAAGCCCGTAGCGGGCGGCACAAGGTGCAGGATGGCGAAAAGACTGCCGTCTGCCATATTCGGGGCAGACTGAAGAAAGAAAGGCTCTACACCGACCTCATCGCCACCGGTGACCTGGTACAGTGGAAGCTAACCAGGCCGGGCAGAGGGGTCATCGAAGAGGTGCTGCCCCGCGAGACACAGCTCAGCCGTCTCCGTCCTGGTCCACAGCGTGTCCCCGTAGAACATGTCATCGTCGCGAATCCCGACCAGGCCGTGTTCATCTTTGCTGTGCGGGAGCCCTTTCCCCACCTGCGCATGTTGGACCGTTTGCTGGTCATTGCCGAAAACAACGAGCTGCCGGCGCTCATCTGTGCCAACAAGATCGATCTGCTTGAGGACGAGGAAGAGGGCCGTCGGATGTTCAGCCTCTACGAGGAGATCGGCTACCCGGTCATCTATAGCAGTGCCCGCACCGGCCAGGGGGTCGGGGCGCTCCGGAGGCGCCTGAGCGGCAAGCTGAGCGTGCTGTCCGGGCCATCGGGGGTGGGTAAAAGCAGCCTCCTCAATGCAGTCCAGCCAGATCTGGGCTTGGCGGTGCGCGAGATCAGCGACGCAACCGGCAGGGGACGCCACACCACAGTCAGCGTGCGCCTGTGGCCCCTGGCCGGCGGTGGCTACGTGGCCGACACGCCCGGCCTGCGCGAGGCGGGCTTTTTTGATATCGAGCCTGAGGAACTGGCCTGGCATTTCGTAGAGATGCGCCCTCATCTGAGTGACTGCCGCTTCTCAAGCTGTGTCCACACCCACGAACCTGACTGCGCCGTAAAAGCAGCCGTCCAGGCTGGCGCCATCAGCGCGATCCGCTACGACAGCTACTGTCGATTGCTGGAGGGAGTCTGATCATGGCCAAGTTTACGCCTGAACCCTTTCGGATCAAGACCGTCGAGCCTCTAAGGATGACCACGCGTCAGGAGAGGGCCGCGCTTCTGTCTGAAGCGGGCTACAATCCCTTTCTCATCCGGGCCGAGGACATCTACATTGACCTGCTGACCGACTCTGGTACTTCGGCCATGAGTGATAACCAGTGGGCGGGTCTCATGCGCGGCGACGAGTCCTATGCCGGCTGCCGCAACTTTTACAGCCTGGAAGAGGCCATCCAGGAGATCTTTGGCTTCAAGCACTTTGTGCCCACTCACCAGGGCCGTGCAGCCGAGAACGTGTTGTTCTCGATCCTGATCCGGCCTGGCTTACAGGTTCCAAGCAATATGCACTTTGATACGACCCGGGCTAACATCGAGTCGCGAGGTGGCGTGGCAGCCGATTTGGTGATCGACGAAGGCAAGGATCCCACCAGCCATCACCCCTTCAAGGGCAACCTCGACATCGCAAAGCTGCGGGCATTTATCGAGCAGGTTGGGCCACGCAACATCCCCCTGGGGATGATCACCGTCACCAACAACTCAGGGGGTGGCCAGCCGGTTTCGATGCAGAATATCCGGGATACCGCGGCTGTGCTGAAGGAATATGGTATTCCCTTCTTCATCGATGCCTGCCGCTACGCCGAGAATGCCTATTTCATCAAGCTTCGCGAGCCCGGTTACGCCGGAAAGAGCACGCTAGAGATCGCACGCGAGACCTTTTCCCACGCCGATGGCTGCACCATGAGCGCCAAGAAGGATGCCCTGGTCAACATCGGGGGCTTTCTCGGCATGAACGACCGGGACCTGTACGAGCGCGCCTGCCAGGAGCTGATCCTTCGGGAGGGCTTTCCGACCTACGGCGGGCTGGCAGGCCGCGACCTAGAAGCCGTCGCCCGCGGGCTATGGGAGGGGATCGACGAGAGCTATCTGGCCTATCGCCTCGCCCACACCCGCTACCTGGCCGACCGCCTCGTCGAGGCCGGCATCCCCATCGTAGAGCCAGCAGGCGGGCACGCTGTCTACCTTGATGGGCTTCGTTTCCTGCCCCACATGCCCCGTGAACAGTTCCCTGCCCAGGCCTTGGTGGTCGGGCTCTATCAGGAGGGGGGTATCCGCGCCGTAGAGATCGGGAGCGTCATGTTCGCCCGAAAAGACGAGCGTACGGGAGAGACCATCTACCCCGAGATGGAATTGGTTCGGCTGGCCATCCCACGCCGGGTTTACACCCAATCACACCTGGACTATGTGGCTGACTCCATCATAGAGCTCTATCAGAAACGCGAGACACTGCGCGGCCTCAAGATCGTCTATGAAACGCGCTTCCTGCGCCACTTTACGGCGCGGTTCGAGTTGGTTTGAGCGTCAAGTTGATCTGCTACTTCATCTGAAAGGGTACCACCATGAGACTGACCTACATTCGCTGGGCGATGACCATCATTGAGACAAACGGGCTGACCATCATCACCGACCCGGTCTTTCGCATGGCCGGTGTCCACCAGGCGCCTAAATCCTATACCTTCGAGCGGATGCCCCGTCCCGACCTCGTGTTCATCTCCCATACGCACCTCGATCACTTTGAGCCAGCCACCCTGAAGCGCCTGGACCGGGCCACCCCGGTACTTATGCCGGCCAAAAAGACCCGTGCCGCTTCGCGTCTGAGATTGACAGCTCTACGGGGCATGCGCGAGTGGGAGACGCAGGACTTTAGGGGGGTCCGGCTGACAGCGGTCCCGGGGGTGCACATGGGCAGCGAGCTGGGCTTGGTCATCGAGGGCGACCGGACGGTCTATTTTGCCGGAGACAGCTCCCTCGACCGCGAGCTGTTTCGCACCATCGGTCACCGCTGGGACCTGGACGCTGTGCTGCTACCCATCGGCCATCTGCACTCTCTGGGCCTGTCGTTCCGGCACATCGGTCCCCGCAAAGCGTCGCAAGCC
>JASFHU010000483.1:0-4463 GCA_050123055.1 Anaerolineae bacterium | reverse complement strand
GCGGCCAGCACGTCCTCGGCCGAGAGGCCCTCCTCCTCCATCTTTTTCTTGAGTCGCTGCCGCGCGTCGTGCAGTAGCTTGTACATCGCGTTCCGGTTGGTGCCCATGCGGCGGGCCACTTCTTCCAGGGGCATCCCGTGGACACGGACCGCAACCAGTGCCTGGCGCTGCTTGTCGGTCAGCTCAGTGGCGATCAGGCGTTGCAGGGTCTCCAGAAAGATGCGCTGGACAGCCTGTTGGTCCGGCCCGGCAGAGCGGTCTATCAGCATGTCGGGCACAAAGTCCAGGCTCTGGCCCTCCGTCAATTGATCCAGCGAGGTATCCTGCCAGCGGCGCCGCCGCAGCTCGGTAAAGGCCACATTGACGGCGATCTTTTGGGCCCAGGTGGTGAAACGGCTTTCGCCGCGAAACGAGTCGAGGGCCTTGAGGATCTTGAGCAGGGCGTCCTGGGCAAAGTCCTCCAGGATCTGATCGTCCACGTCGGAGCGGTTGGACAGGGCATAGCCGAGGCCACGCACCAGGAAGGCACGCAGGTCGGCCAGAGCCTCGTCTCTTCCGGCCCCCCGCAACGCAGCCAGCCACTCCTGGTTGGTCCGTTCTACCATCAGCGCAACGCTCTCCTACTCGGTCTACCCATTATAAGACCAATCGCGTGGGCTGCCAACCGCCGCCACCTTCGATAGAGCCCGTTGCCACCCGGCTTGCTTTTCTCTCTGGCCCGGCTGGCCTCACAACTGGCCGGCCTCCATGGCGGACATTAGCGCCATGCCCCTGTGCACCGGATCGGCCGCCACGCGCCGGGCCACCTCTTCAGCCTGGGCTTGGGCCTCGGCGCGGATCGCCTCAGCATTGCGACCACCGTCCGCCGTGGCCAGGACCTGCCCATCGCGCACCAGGACCCGGCCGGCGACCATGACCGTCTTGACTTCGTGGCCGCTGGCGGCATAAACGAGGTTGGGCACCAGGTTGCGCACCGGCGCATCCAGCACCGGCGATAGGTTGGGCGCGGTCAGGTCCACCAGGATCAGGTCGGCTTGCTTGCCTGCCTCCAACGAACCGATCTGATCGCCCAGGCCGATGGCACGAGCGCCCTCGATGGTGGCCATGCGCAACACCTCCCAGGCGGGCATGACCGTCGGGTCACGGAACTTGATCTTGTTGAACAGCGCGGTCAGCTTCATCTCGTTGAACAGATTGTTCTGGTTGTTGCCACTGGCCTGGTCCGAGCCCAGGGCCACCAACCCGCCGGCGGCCCGGAAAGCGCGGGCGGGGGGGACAATGCCGTCGATGATGCCGATGCTGCCGGAGCAGAGGGCCATGCGCGCCCCGCGGCGGGCGACGAGGGCTGCCTCATCGTCGGTAGCCTCGGTCAGGTGGACGGCCAGCAGGGCCTCGTCCAGATAACCCAGTGAATCGAGAAAGGCGGGCGTGCGCTGGCCATAGCGTTTGAGCATCTGGTCGATCTCGCGGTCGCCCTGGGCGACGTGCATGTGGATCATCCATCCCTCGCGACCGGCGATGCGCTTGACCTCCAGGAGTTGCTCGCGGGGCAGCATGTCGGGGCCTTGTGGCCCGAGCATGATGGTGATCCGCCCCCCGGCAGCGCCCTGCCATTGGCGACCAAAGGCGACGGCGGCCTCGATGGCCGCCTGGCCAGTCGTGACATCAAAGGGATACAGGTCGCCCACCTTCCAGCCGGCCATGCCGGCCGGCGGCAGGGCACTGATGCGCGGTGTGAGCCGGGCCCGCACGCCCATCTGCTCAAAGACCTCCGCCCAACCGGGCAGGGGCCGGGCATAGTCCACCATGGTAGTCGTACCCGCTTTCAGCGCCTCCAGGACGTTCAGGCGGGTGCCGGCCAGGGATGCCTCGGCGGTGAGGTGACGCGAGTAGGGGGCCAGCGCCCGCTGCATCCAGTGGGCCACATCCTGGGCCACGCCACGAACGATGGCCAACGGCGTGTGCATGTGGGCGTCGATCAGGCCGGGGAGCACAGCGCAATCGCTGGCATCCAGTGTCTCTGTGGCCTGAAATCGGTCGGCAAGGCTGGCGGTGGGTCCAACGGCGGCGATCTGGCCGCACTGGATGGCGACCGCGCCGTCGGCGACATACCCGACGCCCTGGCCCTGCATGGTGAACAGGTGGGCATGGGTTACCAGAGAATCGATCTTTTCAGCCATCTTTCTACTCCCGGCCCCGGATGGGAAAGAGATATCGGTCGCCGGCCTTGACGACAAGTTCACCGTTCGTGGATCCCCAGGGTGGCGGCGCGTCGAGGGTATAGCTGTAGCGACCCGGATCCAGGCAGTAGGGGTTTTCTCCGCCAGGAGCCAGCGTAAACGCGTCACTCCATTGCCAATCTTGGGCGGTGAGTGTGACTGTTACGTCGGCCCCAAGAAAGTTCTGGAACAGGTAGCACCCCTTCTCGGGAGGCATAGGCGGAGGCTCTGCAGGCTGCGACGGTGTGTTCGTCGGCTTGGGTTTGGGCGGCGCAGTGGGAGGCGCTGTCGGCGTCGGAGGAACCGGGGTATTGGTTGGCGGAACCGGGGTATCGGTGGGAGGTGCCTTTGTTGGCGTGTCGGTGGGTGGAACGGGGGTCGGCGTATCGCTCGCTGGTACAGGCGTCGGTGTGTCGGTGGGTGGCACGGGGGTCGAGGTGTCGGCCGGCACGGGAGTGTCGGATGGGGGCACCGGGGTCGAGGTGTCGGCCGGCACGGGCGTGTCGGTTGGGGGCGCCGGTGTCGGGGTCTCGGCCGACACGGGAGTGTCGGTCGGCGTCACTTCGGTGGCTGCGGGCAAGGGCGTGGCTGTCCCGCCACAGCCGGCCGCCGCCACGATGAGCACGGCCAGCAAGGCCAAACCGGTCCATGGGTTTCCTCTCATCGTCCTCCTCCTCGAGCTTCAAGCTTTTTTGATCTGTGCAACTGCTCTCGACGCAACAGGTCCTAATGGTGGTCTGTTGTACGGCAGCCAGTGGTGATGAGTGGCCGGGTAGTACCTTGAGGGTGTTGTTGCGCGGCCCCGATTGACCTGCTGTCGAGCTCCCGACCCGAGCCTGGCTGCATTGTAACACACAATGCCGGGATCGGCAACAGGAAGGCTAGCACCCATCACGCAAAACAGGCTCCCAAAGTCCTGGGAACCTGTCTGTATGGTTGTCCCTTGGGCAACTCCCTGCCCTACCGGGCGTTTGATACCCGGCCGGGCCTATTTGACAACAATCGTCGCTGCGCCCTGCTGGAATTCCTCCCAATCTCCATCGGCCGCGTCGCAGCGGGCAAAACAGATCCACAGAAACACCTTGTAGGTGCCGGGACTGTTGAAGGTCAGGCCGTCGTCATGCGTGAAGGGCGTACCCGGCTGGATGACGTCGGGGTTCAACCAGCTCGTGTTTTGCACCTGGTCGTTGGCCTTGATGCCGAGCTTCTCAAAACCGACCGGATTTTCAGTGTGATTTATCGCTTCGTAAACAAAGAATGCCTTCTCACCCACAGAAAAGGTGGTCTTGTCGCGGGCCGTCACCAGCCCCGAGATGCCATGAGAGCCAACCACGTGCCTGGCCTTGGGCGCCGCAGTGGGAGGCACCTGGGTTGGCGGCGCCTTGGTGGGTTGCACAGGCCGACTGGTCGCCGTCGGAGGCACCTGCGTCGGCGTTGGCGGTTCGGGGGTTTCTGTCGGCGGGACGGGGGTATTTGTGGGCGCGGGGGTGTCTGTTGGCGGTACGGGCGTGGCTGTGGGCAGGGGCGTGTTGGTCGGCACCGGCGTCGCGGTCGGGAGTGGTGTGTTGGTGGCCGAGGGCATGGGCGTAAACGTGGGTCGCAAGGTCTTGACTGGTGCCGGCGTATCGGTGGGCACCCTGGCCAGGAAACTTGGAGCGCTGCAGCCCAACCCAACGACCGCCAGAATCACCAAAGTGGTCAGCATCTGCTTATTCTTTGTCATCCGTCATCCTCTTCCCAATTGAGCTGTTGAATCAAACCTGCTGAACTCAGAACTGCCAGCGACCCTGACTCTGCCAATGGCTTGGCCCTGCCAACATACCATACTGCGCGTGTGGAATAGTCCATGGGTCACCGTACGGCGTAGGTGATCGCCAATCACCGGCGATGATTGTGAGCGCCTGGCACCGGTTGGCCCGAATAAAGAGAACGGGCCCAGGTCAAATTCGGAACGGATTATAGCATCATCGCGTTCAGGTGGCAAAGAGACAAAGGCACAATACGGCTATCCGTGAGACGTGTTGGGTTCCGGTCAGGGACACAAAAAAACGGGCCTTCACCCTGGTCAGGAGGGCCACCAGGGTGAAAACCCCAACCGTAGCGACACGGCAGCGACGAAGCATAATCTCGTGTCTACCCTGTATACCGTTCAACTCTCCAAAAGGATACGGCCTGCCCCATCGATCTGCCTCGCCAGGCGGATTCTCCCCGCCACCCGCCGTTTTTACCCACGCCCCCCCCCGG
>JASFHU010000482.1:0-4478 GCA_050123055.1 Anaerolineae bacterium | reverse complement strand
TGCGGAGATCGACTGTCCCCCGAAAAGTCTGCCCGCAGAACACCATCCAAGGCCTCGAACGGGCTCAGGGCGATCAGAGCATCGTGCACCGCTTCGCCGGTGAGGTTTTCATACCCGACCGTATCGATGGCCTGCATCATTGCCTGCGCAGCCATGTCGATGCCGGCGACCAGGAGCAGGTAGCCCACATTGTGTTCGGCCATCTCCCGCTCGTTGGCCTCAAAGAGCTGTTGGGCATACTGGACACCGGCGTTGTCCGTGTCTGTCCACCACAGGTAAGGGAAGGGTGAGATCAGGCCCACGCCATAGGCCGGATCGGCGAGAAAGGCGTACGTTGCCAGGTCCATACCCCAGTTATCCGCGCCAACGACGAACTGGTCGCGCAGACCCAGGGCATTCAGGTCGTTCAGGATGACCGAGGTACCGAAGGCCAGGGTGTTCGTCCAGATGACGTTCGCGCCCGCGGCCTGGGCGTTCAGGATCGCAGTGGTGGTATCGGCGGTGGGTGAAAGGTCATAGGTCTCTTCGGCTACGATCTCGATGCCCAACTCCTCAAGATAGGCCCGGCTCTCATCCGTCAAGGCGCCTTGTCCAAAGGCCGTCGGCCAACTGAGATAGGCCAGCTTGATCTCGTCCCCTGCTTCGGCCGGCTTGTAGGTATCCCAGTTCTCGCTCAGGAACTCCATCACGAACCCCATCTGGTCGGGGTAGATGGGACCCAGGCCAAAGGTGTAGCCCGAGTCGATGTAAAAGCCACGCGCGCTCAGGCCGGCGGTGATGTTGACGATCTGGTCCTCTGCAAAGCGCTGAGCCAGGGCCTCCACTTCGCCCGAGCCATAGGTGATCATCACCAGGGGATTGTCGTCCGCACCAGTGAAGCGGTCGTAGGCAGCTACAGCTTCGTCCACGCTGCCCGCGGTATCGGCAAACTCGATCTCGAGGTTCGCGCCATAGAGGCCGCCCGCATCGTTGATGGCTGCTACAGCATCCTCAGCGCCATGGATCAGGGGAGCGGTAATGGCCGCGTACGGCCCGGACAGGTCGCCAAAGTGATAGATCGTGATCGTCTCGCCCGTCAGATCCGGAGGACCTGCAGCAGGCTCCGGCGTGTCTGTTGGCGCTTCAGTGGGCACCGGGGTGTCGGCCGGCTTCTCTGTGGGTTCCGGCTCCGGCGTGCCTCCGCAGGCGCCCAGGACCAACGAGAGCACCAATAGGATTGAGAGCACGGCAAGCAAGCACTTTTTCATCTTCATTCCTCCTTTCACCGAGGTCAGGCAAACAGCGGGATCTCAGGTCAGTACGGCACGGTTTGTCGGTGTACCACCCCCCTTCGTCAGTGCGAGAAGGGCCGCAAGCGCCAGGCAGCCTTGAACAGGTACCAGCGATGGGCCAATCCCCGTGGTTCAAAGATCAGAAACAGCGTCAAGGCCAGACCAAAGAAGAGAGGTCGCAACGCCTGCACGGCCCCCGCCGCAGTAGACGGGAAGATGCTGATGAACAGAGGGCCGAACAACGTCGCTCCCTCGATCAGAAGTTCTACGAGCATCGCCCCAAAGAAGGGGCCAAGGTTGGAGCCCAGGCCGCCGACGATGAGCATACCCATAAAGATGACCGAATCGACCAGGCCAAAGGTCTCCGAGTTGATGTGGCGAATGTTATGCGCGGCCAGAGAGCCGGCCAGGCCGGCAAAGACGGCCGCCAGGAAGAAAGCCTGGAGCTTGTGGACAAAGAGGTTCACTCCTAAAAGCTCGGCCGCCAGGTCGTTGTCGCGAATGGCCACAAAAGCACGGCCCAAGCGCGAGCGAGAGGCATTGTAGGCGACGATCGTGGTAAAGATCAACACCGTCAGCGTGAGGTAGAGGTAGCGCTGGGGCGTGTTGAACTCGAACCCAAACAGGACGGGAACCTGGACATTCAGGCCCTGGGCTCCGTTGAGCAGGTCAGGGAATGCGTTGCGCGTGAACCAGGGAATGATGAATTGCGCGGCCAGGGTGGCCATCACCAGATAGAAGCCTTTGACCCGGAGCGAGGGCAGGCCAAAGATCAAACCCACCAGCCCAGCGCCCAGGGCCGCCGCCGGCAGCGCAGCAAAAAACGACCAGCCCAGGTTGTTCACCAAAAGGGCCGAGGTATAGCCTCCCACCGTCATAAAAGCCGCCTGCCCCAGCGAGATCTGGCCGGTATAGCCAGTCAGCAGATTCAGCCCCTGCACCGTGATGATGCTGATGCCGATGCGGTTGACCAGCGACACAAGGCCCTGGCTGCCATAGAAGGGCAGCGTGTAGAGAGCGGCGATAAGGGCAAACAGGACCCCCCACTGCCAGGGTCGTCGGATGGTGGCTATGTCCCGAGCATAGCTGGTGTCGAATTCGCCCGATGGGCGGAGAATGGCCACTGGCTAGATCCTTTCGATCCGTTTCTGACCAAAGAGGCCCTCAGGACGGATGAGTAGTACTACCAGAAGCACCACGTAGGGCATGATCTCGGCCGCATTGCGCACGATGGGCACCGTCGAGGCAGACACCAAGCCCTGAGCAAGCCCGATGATCAAACCACCAAGGAGGGCTCCGGGGATAGAGTCCAGACCACCCAACAGGACAGCCGGAAACGCCGCCAACACGACGACCGACAGGCTGAGATCGAGACCGCTCGAAGTCGCCAGCAGGATGCCGGCCACGGTGGCGACGACGCCGGCCAGCGCCCACGACAGTCCAAAAACGCGATTGATCGACAGGCCAATGCTCTGGGCCAGCTCATGATCCTCAGATGTGCCCCGCATCGCCAGCCCGGTCCTGGTGAACTGGAAGAAGGCGCCGATGAGAAGCACACCCAAGACCGCCACTACGAACGACCAGACAAGATTCTGTTTCAAGATCACGTCATTCGCGGTGAACGGGGTGCTAAGCCGATAAGGGTTGGCGGCCGAAAAGATCTGTGGAAAGTTCCGCTGGGCGCCGCCAAACAGCAGCAAGGCCAGCCCCTGCAATACCTGGCTCAAGGCCAGCGTCATCAGGATGATGGACAACAAGGGCTGGCCCGTCATTGGCCGCAGAGCAAAACGCTCGATGGCCAGACCGAGCAACGCCGACGCGGCAAGCGCCAGGAGGGCGGCCAGCCAAAGGGGCAGCCCGATCTCCACTGAGAGCCACCAGGTGATCAAGGTCCCTACAAGCAGCATCTGGCCCTGGGCAAAGTTAAAGATATACGATGACTTGAAGATCAGAACCAGGCCCAGCGCGTTAAGCGCGATCGGTCCGCCGACCAACAGACCGGTGATGGCGAATTGGGGTACCAGTTGCCAGTTCACGGGCTTGTCCCCTCTGTCACTTCGTCGGTAACCTCTTCCAGCGTCTCGACGTGCACCACGGTCTGAATGACCCCTTCGCGCCCGTCGCGGTATTTGACGGCGGCCTGTACCTGTACCTGATCGTCGCCGCCATACATGGCCTCGATCATGTCGCCGTAGCGCTCGCCGAGCAGTCCCCGCCGGAGTTTGCGCGTGCGGGTCAGCTCGCCCTCGTCCGCGTCAAACTCTTTGTGGAGCAGCACGAACTTGCGCACGCGGGCCGGGGGCGGTAGCGTGCGATTGACTCGCCGGACGTCGTCCCGGATCAACGCATATACCTCGGGCTTTTGCGACAGGTCCACAAAGGTCGTGTAGGCCAGGCCCCGTCTTTCCGCCCAGCGTCCGACATTGTCAAAATCGATGTTGATCAGCGCCGTCACAAATGGGGTATCCTCGCCGCCGACCGTCATCACGTTGCGAATGTAGGGGCTGAATTTGAGCCGACCCTCGATGTACTGCGGCGAGTATTTCTCGCCGCTGGAGAGGGTCAGCATCTCTGTCAGGCGATCCAGGTAGATCAGGTGGCCGGTCGAGTCTATATAGCCTGCATCCCCGGTGCGATACCAGCGCTGACCTGCTTCGTCCACGACGAAGGCCTCTTCCGAGGCCTCCGGGTCCTTGTAGTAACCGCTCACGACGGTTGGACCCCTGACCAGGATCTCACTCCCGTCGCCGATCCTGACTTCCATGCCCGGAGGCGGGATGCCGACAGTTTCGAACCTGACGTCATCGCCGATGTGCAGGGTGTGCACCTGCGCTTCGGTGGAGCCATACAACTGTTTGATGTTGACCCCGATAGCTCGAAAGAAGCGGATAACATCCGGGTTCAGCGCCGCCCCGGAAGAGTAGGCGGATTTGACGTTGACCAGGCCCAACTTGTCGCGCAGCGGTTGAAAGACGGCCAGCTCGCCGAGCTGGTGCACGGCACGCATCGGCCAGCCTGCCGGTGTGCGCTCTTCGAACCGGAGCTCGGCAACTCTGTAGCCGACCGGCATAAAGACCTTGTACAGAAAGCGGTTGAGCCAGGTGCTCTCGATCAGCCTGACCTGGACCATGGCCACCATGTTCTCCCACAACCTGGCGCTGAAGAGCAGCGATTGGGGCGCCACCTCGCGAATGTTGGGCTGCACGG
>JASFHU010000481.1:0-4485 GCA_050123055.1 Anaerolineae bacterium | reverse complement strand
GGTCTGTAAACAGCAGGCCATCGATTTTGACCAGATTGCGGCAGAAGTGGCTATCGAGGTGGGGGCCATCATCGCGGCGTCGGGGGCTGACCTCTTTGATCCAACCCTGGCCCAGGAGTACGGTTATGGCCGCATGGCGAACGTCGTCAGCAGCATCGAGTTTGAGCGATTACTGAATGCCGCCGGCCCGACGGGAGGCGAGGTGCTGAGGCCCTCCGACGGCGCGGTCCCCAACAAGATCGCCTGGATCCAGTGCGTCGGGTCCCGGGACAGAAGACTGGGCCACCTCTACTGTTCCTCGGTCTGCTGCACCTACGCCATCAAGCAGGTGGTGCTGGCCAAGGAGCACCATCCCGGACTGCAAGCCACCGTCTTTTTCCGGGACGTGAGGACCTATAGCAAGGGCTTTGAGGCCTTCTACGAGCGGGCTACGGCGCTGGAGGGGGTGCGTTTCCTCAAGAGCGAGGTCGCCGTGCGTGAGGACAGGAGCCGTGACGCGCTAACCCTGACCTACGTGCGGGGCGACAATGGACACGCTGCCCAGGAGGACTTTGACCTGGTCGTCCTGTCTGTGGGGTTCCATCCCTCCCCGGCAAACGGCTCCCTGGCCAGGATGCTGGGGCTGGAGCTCGATGCTCAGGGCTTTTGCCGGACCGGCGAATTCTCACCCCAAGGGGCGGGCTCCCGGCCTGGCGTCCTTCCCGCCGCAACCTTTACCGGGCCCATGGATATCCCTGATTCCATCAGCTCGGCCACAGGGGCAGTGGGCCGGGCCTCACAACTGCTGGCCGCCCAGCGGGGAACGATGCTCAGACCGGACCACTACCCCGAGGAACGATCGGTCGAGGCTGAGGAGCCCAGGATCGGCGTCTTTGTCTGCCATTGTGGGGCCAACATTGGGCGGGTGGTCGATGTGCCTGCGGTGGTTGACTATGCCTCGACCCTGGAGGGGGTCGTCCACGCCGAAGAGAATCTCTTCTCCTGTTCTGCTGACGCTGGCCGCCGGCTGGCGCAGACCATCGAGGCCAAGGGTCTGAACCGTGTCGTCGTGGCGGCCTGTACCCCCAGAACCCACGAGCCGCTGTTTCAAGATACGCTCCGCGAAGCTGGCCTCAACAAGAGCCTCTTTGTGATGGCCAACATCCGCGAGCACTGTTCGTGGGTTCACTCCAGAGAACTGGAAAAAGCCACCGGCAAGGCCAAGGACCAGACCGCCATGGCCGTGGCCTGGGCCGCAACCCTGGCCCCTCTGGCCGAGATCGAGCTACCGGTCATCCAAAAGGCCCTGGTCCTGGGAGGGGGGCTGGCTGGGATGGTTGCCGCCCTGAGCCTAGCCCGGCAGGGATTCGATGTCTACCTGGTGGAACGGGAGGGGGAGCTCGGCGGGAACCTGAAGCGCCTCCACCGTACCCTGGGCGGGGCGGAGGTGCGGCCCTTCCTGGAAGGGCTGGTCAGCCAGGTCCAGGAGCACGACAGGATCGAGGTCCTGCTGGGCCAGGAGCTGCAGGCCCTCTCCGGGTCCGTGGGGAGCTTTTGCAGCACCGTGACCGAGATTTCTGCCGGAAGCAAAGGGATTGCCGGGCCTCCAGAAGGTCGAGAGCTGGAACACGGCGTCGCTATCGTTGCCACCGGAGGTATCGCCGCAAAGCCGGCCGGTTACGGGTACGGGCACAGCGACAAGATCGTCACCCAGCAAGAGTTTGAAGCCCGGTTATGTTCCGACTCCTCTGTCCGGGACCTGAATCGAGTTGTCATAATCCAGTGCGTGGGTTCGAGGGACAGTGAACGCCCCTACTGCAGCCGCATCTGCTGTGGCCAGGCCATCAAGAACGCGCTGTGGCTCAAGGAGCAGAACCCGGAGGTCGAGATCTCGATCTTTTATCGGGACATCCGGACCTACGGCTTGACCGAACTTCACTACGCTCGGGCGCTGGAGGAGGGCATCCTGTTCATTCCCTATGACCCGGCCGCCAAGCCCGAGATCGAGGTAGAAGGAGACGAGCTCAGCCTGTCCTTCCGCGACCCGGTGCTCGATCTGGAGGCCGAGACTCGGCCCGACCTGGTGGTGCTGAGCACCGCCGTCGTACCCGAAGGGAACCAGGATTTGGCGCGCCTGTTAAAGGTCCCGCTGACCCCTGACGGCCTCTTTATGGAAGCCCACCTAAAGCTGCGCCCCCTCGATTTCGCTTCGGACGGTTTCTTTTTGTGTGGCACGGCCCACTATCCCAAGTTCATCCCCGAGACCATAAGCCAGGCCGAGGGGGCCGCCGCTCGGGCTGCCACCATCCTCTCCCGGGACAAGCTCATCACCAGCGGCGCCGTCTGCGAGGTCGATGGGGCGGCCTGCGGAGGATGCGGTGTATGTGCCAGGGTATGCCCCTATGAAGCCGTGCAACTCTACGAGTCCGGCGATGGCTCCAGGGCGCGCATCGTTCCCACGGTCTGCAAAGGCTGCGGTGCCTGCAGCTCAAGCTGTCCCAGCGGAGCCATCACCAACCACCATTTCAGCGATAAACAGATCCTGGCCCAGATCGATGCCGCCTTCTCGGTCCCAGTGAGCCTGACTGAGCCCAAGATCCTGGCTTTTCTCTGCAACTGGTGTGGCTATGCCGGCGCCGACCTGGCCGGGGTCTCTCGCATCCAGTATGCGCCAAACATCCGGGTCATCCGCGTGATGTGCTCTGCCCGGGTCCATACCGACTTTGTGCTGCGGGCCTTTGCAAATGGCATCGACGGCGTAATGGTTGTCGGCTGCCATCCAGAAGACTGCCACTACATCTCGGGTATCCACCAGGCCACCAGGATGGTGGCCCGGACCAAACGTAGCATGAAGAAGGCCGGCCTGGACCCGCAGAGACTGCAACTGGCGCACATCTCTGCCAGCGAGGGAGCCAGGTTTGCCGCCATGGTCGACCGTTTCACCGTCACCATGACCTCCCTCGGCCCCACTGATCCGCTCATCCAACCGACCCTGGTCGGCCCCATCCGCTGTTCTGCGTAGCAGCGCCAGCCCAAGATTAACCCCCGAATAACACTTTTGGGCATTGACACAAATACCGAGTTTCGTGTATACTAGGGCTACTGGGGGGCAACTACGTGGTTGCCCGGTACAAAGCAAGTACACAAATCACAAGGAGGAGAAAAATGGACTATGGAAGAGTTCTAGCGCGTGCCTGGGAGATCACCTGGCGCTGGAAGATCCTGTGGATCCTGGGCTTTCTGGCCGCTCTCGGTAGCGGAGGTGGGGGTGGCGGGGGTCCTTCCTACTCCACCGGCGGCGAAGAGTGGTCCAACTGGTGGGGTAGAGAACCCTACATCCCGGCGGGTATCATAGCCGCCATCATTGGTGTCGCCTGCCTGATCCTCCTCGTCGCCATCGCCATCTGGGTGGTGTCGGTCATCGCCCGGGGCGGGCTGATCGCCGGGGTGCAACAGGTGGAGGAAGAGGAGCACACCAGCTTCGGCCAGGCCTGGCGCGCTGGCGTGCGTCGCTTCTGGACGCTCTTCGGCATTGGCATCCTGGCCGCCATCCCGCTCATCATCCTGGCCGTGGTTGGCCTCATCGTGTTCATCGTGATGATAGCCGGATCGGGCTTTGCCTTCACGTCGTCCGATGCGCTGGGCGGTGCGGGCATCGTGACCTCCCTCCTCTGTGGCGGGGTCTTTTGCTGCGGGATGATCATCGTTGCCATCATCCTGGAGCAGATCCGCATCTACGCCGAGCGGGCGGCCATCATTGAAGACCTGGGCTGGATCGATGCCTTTGTGCGTGGCTGGGACGTGCTCAAGGCCAACCTCGGCCCGACCATCGTCTTCTGGCTGATCTTTTTCGTCATCGGGATCGCCATCTTTATCGCCATCATGGCCGTCCTGGTTGTTTTGGCCCTTCCCTTCATCGCCCTGGTGACCAACGTCGACCCAGGCGCGTTTCTCTTCCTGCCCATCTGCTGTGGCGGACTGGTCGCCGTCATCGCGGCGGCATTGATCGGCGCCATCGTCGAGACCTTCACCTCGGCCACCTGGACCCTGGCCTACCGCGAGATGATCGCCGGCATGGCCGCCCTGCCTGGTCCAGCGCCGGAAGAGCCCGCCGATGAGCTACTGCTGGAGCCGGATGAGGAAGCCGTACCTGAGGACTGATCCCCGGCATTGACGCCGGCGGCGCATTCACCGATCTTGTCCTGCCCGGTGTCGCGGGCCTGGGTCAGCAGTCTGTCTGCGGACCCGGCCCGCGACCCGTTGGCTCGATCCTGCCGGGCATCGCCGGCCTGATAGATTGTACGTTCCCTCCACCTGCGTACACCATCCTTCATCCCACCATATTCATCATCTGAAGTTTGCCTCCGAGTTGTCTCCTCCCCCCGGCTGTGGTATAATCTAAACCGGGGAAGATGCCTGCCACGTCGCGGGCCAACAGGAACAGGAGAACGCACTGTGACAGTCGAGATCGCCATCGTCCTGGGCATCCTGGGCGCAGCCGTCATC
>JASFHU010000480.1:0-4485 GCA_050123055.1 Anaerolineae bacterium | reverse complement strand
ATCCCGGTCACGCTGCTGTTCGGCGGGCTGTCCATTGGCGGCAGAATGGTGCAAGGCAAACTGCACATGAGCTTTGGCGTGGACTTTGCGCTGCTCGGCGTCCTGATGATTACCCTCGTGGCCTTTCAATTCTTCTACCGCAACAAGATCGTGTGGGCAAAAACTGTGAAGGAGCAGGTTGATGTGGGAATTTCTCATTAGAAGCCTGGCAGCTTCAACGATCTTTACCTTTGCCGGACTCGGCGAACTCATCGACCAGCGCTCCGGAGTCCTCAATGTGGGCATCGAAGGGGTGATGCTGTTCGGTGCTACCCTGGGCTTCATCACCGCTCAATCTACCGGCAGCTATCTGCTCGGCTTTGTGGTGGGGATAACCATTGGCGGCCTGCTTGGCCTTCTCCACGCCTTTTTCTCCGTTACACTTGGCGGTGACCAGGTCGTGAGCGGAATGGGCATATGGATCCTCGGCTTTGGCCTGACGACGTATATCGGCAGCCCGTACACAGGGCCACTGGGCATGGAGAGGATACCCACCCTCATGGGTCTCTCCCCCTTCTTCTACATCGGGATCGGGCTCGCGGTAGCTACCTGGTTCGTGCTCGCCAAAACGAGTTTGGGATTACAGATACGATCGGTGGGAGAGAATCCATCGGTCGCCGAGGTTTCAGGTGTAAGCGTAGCCAGGACCCGCTATCTGTGTGCCATCGTCGGTGGGATGCTCATGGGGCTTGCGGGTGCCATCTATTCCCTGGACTATAACCCCGTCTGGAGCTATAACTTCCTCATGGGCTGGGGATTCATCTCCCTGGCGTTGGTCTTTTTCTCCATGTGGAATCCCATCATCTTGCTCGGTGGTGCCCTGCTTTTTGGTACCCTATGGCAACTCTCGCTCAATCCTCAACTGGTGCTCCCCGGAGTTCTCTCCCGGTACATCTGGAGAATGATTCCCTTTGCCATCACCGTCGGGGTACTGTTGGTTATCTCCACTAAGTGGTTCCGGACCAGGTGGGGCGCAGCAAAACCTGAAGCACTGGGACTGCCTTACGAAAAAGCGTAAAGGCAGCCAGAATCGACAACGAGGGGCAGTCAGATTGACTGCCCCTCGTGATTCTCCGACAAGGCACCAAGATCAGAATGCCGGCTAAAAGATCGTCCCCACCATCTGGATCGACTCGGTAGCCAGTTCCATAAAGGGTTGGGGATAGATACCGACGACCAGGATGCCCAAGGCTGTCACCGCTAGACCGACTTTGAGCCCCAGCGGCACGGAAAGGGGCTGCGCTCCCTCATCGGCCTTCACAAAGAACATGTAACGTACCACATTCAAATAGTAGAAGGCGGCAACCACGCTGGTGATGACGGCGACGATGGCCAGAACCAGCGTCTGTGTTGTCTGGAATTGGATAGCCGAGCCAAAGACAAAGAACTTGGCCAGGAAGCCACCCGTGCCCGGGATTCCGGCCAACGAGAGGAGGCCTATCAGCAGCACACCGGCGATCACCGGCGACCGTTTGACCAGCCCCCGGTAGTCGGATATCTCGGAGGACCCGGTTGCGCTCTCGAAGGCGATGACGGCCGAAAAGACCGCCAGGTTGGTAAAGAGGTAGGCAAAGAGATAAAACAGCGTGTCGTTGAGTCCCAGGAAGGCCACTTGACCGTCCATCGACAGGCAGATGACGCCGATGATGATGTAGCCGGCCTGGGCGATGCTCGAGTAGGCCAGCATGCGCTTGATATCGGTCTGCCGCAAGGCAATGAGGTTCCCCAGCGCCATAGAGATGATCGATAGCGCCATAAGGAAGGCCATCCAGCCGATGTTCCAGCGGAAGGCGGGCAGTGCAGTGAGAAAGACACGGATCAAAATGGCAAACCCGGCCGCCTTGGAGCCGACCGATAGAAAGGCCGTCACCGGGGTGGGTGCACCCTCGTAGGTGTCTGGTGCCCACTGGTGGAAGGGAGCCAGCACAATCTTGAAGCTAAATCCAGCCAGAAGTAGGACGATGGATGCCACAGCCAGCCACTGGATGCTCTGGTCGCCGGCCATCAAGAGCTGGGCAATCTGAGCCAGATCGGTGGTACCCGTTGCACCATACAGCAACGACATTCCATACAGCATCGCCGCCGAGGCGACCGCACCGTAGAGAAAGTACTTGATGCCCGCCTCGTTGGATTTCAGATCGTCCCGCAGGTAACCGGCCAGCACGTACGACGTGATGCTCAGAAACTCCATCGCCAGGTAGACCGAGATCAGGTCGATGGCCGCCGTGGCCAGGCTGATGGCCAGCGCCGCAAAGACAAGCAGTGCGTAGAACTCGCCCCGATAGTGCGAGCGATCCTGGAGGTAGGGCACTGCGGCCAGGATCACCAGCATCACACTAACGATGGCGATGATCTTGAAGAACAGGGCAAAGGGATCCACAGCCATCATGGCCAGGACGGTGGTCGAGGGCTCGCCCCACAGCAGGATGGTGGCGACCAATGCTGCGCCCAGGCCGATCAAGGCCAGCGCCGGGACCCAGACGGTCTTTCTGCCACGCCCCCCGGCCGAGTCCTCATCCTCAACCGCTGCCCCAGCATCGGTCGAGGCCCTGTCCCGCCAGGCCAGATCCACGATCAGGACCACCAGCCCGGTGAGCAGCAGTATCAGTTCAGGTGAGAGCAGTCGGAACATTTCAAGAGTCAAAACTCACCTCCGGTCATCATCGCTGTACCCCGCTGCAGGCTGCCATTCTGAACGCTGCCGGGCCTGCAGGGTGCCAGTCGCCGTCATCCACCAAAGAGCCCGCGGGCGAAGCTGTTAAAAAACTCTACCAGCGGCGTCGGGAAAACACCAAAGATGATCATGAACAGAAC
This sequence comes from Anaerolineae bacterium, assembly GCA_050123055.1. Taxonomy (GTDB): domain Bacteria; phylum Chloroflexota; class Anaerolineae; order JAAYZQ01; family JAAYZQ01; genus JASFHU01. Next base: position 1,632 of record JASFHU010000480.1, on the reverse strand, counting down.
CAAGGGCCACATGGTGACCTTCTCAAAGGAGACCATGTCAAGCAGTTTGGCGCCATGGGTCACCTTGTCCCACCGCTCTCTGCTAAACTCACCCAGGAAGACATACTGGACGATCTTCCACAGGATATAGGCCGCGGTGATCACAATGCCAATGATACCGATGGCCGCGGCCCAGGGGATGATCTGAAAGGCACCCCGGAAGACAAAGAACTCGGCCCAGAACCCGGCCAGTCCCGGCAGGCCGAGGCTGGCAAAGGCGGTCACCAAAAAGATGCCATAGTAATAGGGCGTCATCTTGCCCAGCCCGCCAAAGGCGGGGATCACCTTGTTATTCTCGTCGCGGAGCGGCTTCCCATCGGCGTCCTGCAGGGCCAGGTCACGGGTGTGGGCCCGCTCGTAAATCACACCCACCAGGAAAAACAGGCCGCCGGTGATGATCCCGTGGTTGAACATCTGCATCCCCGCACCGTTAGAGGCCATCGCTGCCGCATCGCTCCATTCGGAGCGACCATAGGCCGCCGCAGCTGCCGCCACACCCAGCATAAAGTACCCCATGTGGCTCACCGAGGAGTAGGCAATCAGCCGCTTGAGGTCCCACTGGGCCATGCACACCAACGCACCGTAGATGATGCTGAACAGAGCCAGGATGGTGATCACCGGCACGTCCAGGGTGTAGAATCTGAACTGCTCGGGGAAGATGGGCAGGGCAACGCGCATCATGCCAAAGCCACCCAGCTTGAGCAGCACTCCGGCCAGGATGACGCTGCCGGCTGTGGGCGCGGCCGTGTGAGCGTCGGGCAACCAGGTGTGGAAGGGAAAGAGGGGCACCTTGATGGCAAATGCGATGAAAAAGGCCCAGAAGGCCAATGTGGCCGCCCACGCGACACCGTTAAAGACCGATTCGACCTGGGAGAGCTCGACGATGTCAAAGGTGCCGTGCGCAAAGTAGAGGGCGAGGATGGCCAACAGCATAAAGACGCTGCCTGTCAGGGTGTAGAGGAAGAACTTGATGGCCGAATACTGTGGCCGGTCCTTGGCCTGTCCCCAGATGCCGATCAATAGGTACATGGGCACCAGGCCGATCTCCCAGAAGACGTAGAACAGAACCAGGTCCAGCGAGACAAACACGCCAAACATGCCCATCTGTAGCAGGAAGAAGAGCAGGAAGAACTCCTTGAGCCGATTGGTGATCGTTCTCGCCGAGTAGATCATGCTCAAGGTCGTCAGAAGGGCCGTGAGGAAGATGAGCGGCACGCTCAGTCCATCGACCCCAACATGGTAGTTGACGTTGATCATCGGGATCCACTCGACGATGACCTCGAACTGGAAGCCTTCTACCCCCTTGTCGAAAGCAAACCACAGGTAGGTGGCTAGCACCAGTGGGATGAAGCTGAGACCAACGGCCAGGTTCTTGAGGGTTCGCTCCTCATCCTTGGGGATGAACAGGAGGATCAGTACCGCCAGTAGCGGGAAAAAGGTGATATAGGTGACTAGATTATCCATCCATTTCCTCCTCGGTGCAAAAATGCCTTTCGTGATTACAGAATCCAGGCTCGGGAGAGTTAGACTCTCACCAGGAAAAGGGCTAGAAGCAGTACGATTGTCACAGCCGCAACCAGCAGGTAGTTCTGT
>JASFHU010000479.1:0-4493 GCA_050123055.1 Anaerolineae bacterium | reverse complement strand
TATGTTCAGTGCCTCTATCATTATACCAGTTGTGCTGCAAAAGTCAATCCCTAGCCAATCTCCCCAACAAGTTGGGGAGTCCCAGACTTGTCTGGGCGCTTTCTGAACAGTGACGGCGCCGCGCCCAGGCCCGGGGGAAGGGTGGGCTGGGCGCGGCGGCCGGTCTGGCGGCTGGCGTGTTAGCCGATGCCGACTCCGGTGCGGAAGCCTGGCCGGAGCATCTTTTCGAGGCAGACGATGAGCCGGGACCAGTCACGGAAGTAGTAGCCTTCGCCGCTGGCCACGTGGTCGACCTTGCCCCTCCACTCGACCAGGTCGTCGTCGATGGTTTCGGGCCAGAGGCGCACGGTGAAGAGTTGGGAGTCGGCGCTGCTGGAGGCGGGAATCTGGATGGGGAGCGGCTTCAGGGCTTGCTCGCCGGCCTCGGCGGGTGCCTCAAAGAGGCGCTCGATGTCGGACAGTTTCTCATCTACGACGGTCATCTGTTCTGCGGTCATTTTGAACCTCCCTTTCTTTTTGTCTTTCTCTCTGTTGGTGAGTGTATCCAACTCTTGAGCCCAGTATAGATCAGGCAACGTTACGTGTCCGTTTCGTGGGGCGTTTCAGAGGGATAGGTTTTTGGAAAAGATGGAGGCAATATGGCAAGTTGGGGCGAAGCGCCTATCACGCTTTTGAAGCGCGAGATGCTTCCGGTGAGGGGCATCGGCGGCGGTTTGTGTTCTGCGACGAAAAATGCTAGAATGATCACCGAAAGGAGGCTGGCTACATGGATGACCTGATCACGCAGCGCCTGGGCAGTGTGCGCCTGGAACCTGAGGGCCCGGTGGTGGCCGGGAGTATGGGCCAGTGGCGCCTGATCTATACCGTGGGCAGCTATGGCATTGTAGAATGGGGCAAGATCAAGCTCCCCCGACGCACGGCCAGCGACTGGCAGGTACCCCAGTTCGATGATCCGGCGGCCCCGGGCTATACCACGGTGACCACCACGGGCGCGGCCAGGCTCCGGGCCTACTATTCCACCAAGGCGCACGTGCGCCCCTGGAAGAAAGCCCTGGTCATCGACGTCTACGACGGCTGCCTGGCGCCCGGCGACACGGTCACCATCGTGCTGGGGGATCAGAGCCACGGCTCGCCGGGGATCCGCGCCCAGACCTTTCAGGAGTCGGCCCACGAGTTCCGGTTTCTGGTCGATCCAACCAATGCCGGCCTTGTGCGGCGGCTGCCCAGCTCGCCGCGGGTGCGCATCATGCCCGACCGGCCGGTGGCCCTGGTCTGTGTCCTGCCTACCCAGGCGATGGTCGACGAGCCGGTCGAGATCCGCCTGCGGGGCCAGGATCATTGGGGGAATCCCACGGCGCCCCCAGAGGATGCCAGCTATACCTGGTTGGGCACGGGCACGGTCCGTCTGTCAGGTTCCCACCTCACCTTCACCAGCCGGGGGAACGGCTACCTGAAGGTTGAGGCGGGCGATCTTACCGTGTGGAGCAATCCCATCAGCTCCTACGACGAGCAGCTAGCGCTGTCACAGTTCTGGGGCGATCTGCACGCCCAGACAGAGGCCACCGTGGGCACCGGCAGCGAGGAGGAGTACCTGATCTTCGCCCGCGACCAGGCCTGTCTGGACTTTGCCAGCCACCAGGGCAACGACTTTCAGGTGAGCGACGAGGTCTGGGAGCGGCTCAATGGAACCATCGAGCGCTTTCACGAGGATCACCGCTTTGTGGTCCTACCCGGCTACGAATGGTCGGGCAACACGCCGTCCGGAGGCGATCACAATGTGATCTACAGGGCAGAAGGGATGCCTATCCTGCGCTCCAGCCACTGGCAGATACCGGACACGCCAGAGAACGACCTATCCCCGGCGCATCCGGCCGACGTGCTCTTTGAGCGGCTGCGGCTGCGGGTGGGGGTGCAGAACGTGGTGGTTGCCGCCCACGTGGGCGGGCGCTACGCCGACATCCAGCGATACTTTGACCCAGACCTTTGCCGCTTGGTCGAGATCCTCTCCTGCTGGGGTGTCTTTGAGTGGCTGCTGTGGGACGCGCTTGAGACGGGGCAGGTGGTCGGCGTCACCTGCAACAGCGATGGACACAAGGGCCGGCCGGGGGCTGAGGGGCCTGGGGCGGGCGAGTTTGGTATCGCCGGGGGCCTGACCTGCGTGCTGGCTCCCGAGCTGACGCGCCAGGCCGTGTTCGACGCCCTACGGGCCAGGCGCTGCTACGGTACCTCCGGCCCGCGCATCGACCTGCAGGTAGAAATGGATGGCGCGCCGGTGGGAAGCATCCTTCCCTGGAGAAAGATCGCCCTCATCCATGCCACGGTGTTGGGTACCGCACCCTTGGAATCGTTAAGCCTGTATCAGGGACGCGAGATGATCCACCAGGTACGCCCCGCTGCCTTCGAGTCGATTGCCGGCTCGCGCCGCATCCGCGTGACCTGGGGCGGAGCGCGCATGCGGGGCCGCGGCCGCCGGGTGACCTGGGATGGCACGATCCATCTGGCGGGGGCGCAGATCGAACAGGCCGGCACGGTTGGCTTTGACTCTCCCCTCGATGGCATCGTGGAGCAGCGGCCGGACAGGGTCAGCTTTCGCAGCCGCACAACCGGCGACCTGGATGGCCTGGACCTCTGGCTGGACACGGCCGACCAGGGACGGCTCTCCTTTGAATCGCCGGCCGGTGGCTGCCAGGTGGACCTGGAGACATTGGACGGGCCGGCCACTTTTGACCTCGGTGGCCTCGAGATGCGGATCCGCGTAGAACGATACCCGGAGAAGCTGTCCAGTATGACGCTGTCGCTGCATCGCGAGATCCGGCCTCCCAAGGATAGCCTGACCCCCTATCTATTCAAGCTTGTCCAGAGCGATGGCCACATGGCCTGGTCGAGCCCTATCTATGTGCAGGCACAGGCAGGGGGAGCGGTCAGCAGACCGCGACGTCGCGGGTCCTAGGTGCTTGCTAGCAGCCTTTTCAGATAGGGGATCTGTACCTCAGCTTCCCTCTCACCCAGCTCGATGATGTAGGGCAGTTGTGCTCCGTCAAAGTTGCCGATCTTGCGCTCAAAGCTGGGCAAAATCGGTATGATTTCGGCATGATGCGCCAGGTTGTAGAAAGCGTACTTGGCGCGCAAGATGTTGTTGATGTAGATTGCATTCAGGTGGGATTGCACAGCATTAAAGCTGCGCATGCGCCTGCGGTAATCCAGCTCAAAGCCCATGGCCAGGATGATGCTGCATCCTTCTTTGATTGCCACATCCACCGGGAGCGGGTTAGAAACAGCTCCGTCCAGGAGTAGGCGGCCGTCCACTTCGTATGGGGGGAAGACCATTGGGATGGCGATGCTGGCCCTTATGGCATCCATTACCCGGCCCTGTGACAAGATCACCGGCTCGCCGGTCATCAGGTCGGTGGCCACAATGTGGAGAGGGATAACCGTCTCGGCGAAATTCCGCTCCCCGTAGATACTGGCGATCCGTTCCCTGCTTTCATTGGCATCGATCAGGCCGGAGCGTTCTGTGAATCGCGTTTTGCCTGTCATGGCGGCCCGCAGATTGGAGGCGTAGCCGGACATCAGATCCTGTGTCCAAAGACGGAGGGTCGTCTCTTCGACCTGGGCGATCTCATCGTCAAAGGCGATGCCTGCGGCATAGATGGAACCACCGGAGCAGCCGACGACCATGTCCAGCCCGATCCCGTTGCGTTCCAGCACTTTCCACAGGCCCAGCGCCGCGGCACACTTGATGCTGCCGGAGCCGATAACCAGTCCAACCTTGGGTTTGCTACCCTGCTCGACCATCATGAATAGCTCTCCACTGCTGGGTCGACCGCCGGAAACACTTTCATGATGCTCGCAAAGCCGCTTAGCTTCAGCAGCTTGCCCACCTCAGGCTGGGCAGCAGCCAGTCGCAGATCTCCTCCCTGCTGGCGGGCCTCTTTGACCGCGCCCAAGATGGCGCGCAGCCCGGCGCTGCTGGTATATTCCAGTTCTGCCAGGTCGGCCACCAGTTGCACGTGGCCATCGGCGACCTGGCTGCTGAGGAATCGAGCCAGCTCTGGCGCGGTTAGGGCGTCTAGGCTGCCCTTGATCGATATTACCGCCACAGACTGCACAAAATCGACTTGAATCTCCATGGTCTCTGTTTCTCCCTCCAACACTGCCTTACCACAAAGGCACCAAGCCACCAAGAACACAAACGCTTTGTGCCTATCTGTTTTGTGGTCAGTTTTCTTCAAACCATGCCGCCGAATGAATTCAGCGTCCGGTACCCAAATGCTAGAGGTGCTTGATCAGGGTCATGCAGTTGACCCCGTCCGAACTCTCGTAGCTCAGCTCGTCCACCATCTCTTTGATAAAGAATATGCCCAAGCCCCCAAGTTGGCGATCCTGTGCCTCCGCGGCCAGCTCAGGGGGAGCGGCCAGGTCGGGATGGAAGGCACGTCCATCATCTTGGACCTGGACCTGTACGCGATCACCCAGATATTCGACGCTCAAGC
>JASFHU010000478.1:0-4498 GCA_050123055.1 Anaerolineae bacterium | reverse complement strand
CAGGTCAGCGGTGCCGACGGCGTTGTTCATGTTGGAGCGAGGATTGTGCACCACCAGGGTCCCGGTCTCCTGGAGGATCGCGGTCTCGACGCGGTCGATATGAACGCAGTGGGCGGCGATGGTGGAGGGACCCAGGATGCCGGCCTCTTGTAGGCGCTCCACGGACCGCAGGGCGCTGAGGCGCAGGCTCTCTTTGACGTCGGCCTTGTCCTCGGCGACGTGGATGTGAAAACCAACGTCCAACTGCCGGGCCAGGTCGACACAGGTCTCCAGGGTCTCATCGGACAGGGTGAGGGAGGCGTGCAGGCCAAAGGCGGCGGCGATGTGGTGGTCTCCCTCACGCTGGCGGATCTGGGCCTGGCGGACAAAGCGGACGTTCTCGCGGATGCCGGCTCGGGCAGCCTGCTCGCCGTCGCGGTCGGTCACTTCGTAACACAGGCTGGCCCGCAGGCCGGCCTGGTCGACCGCGCTGGCGATCTGGTCCAGGCTTCCGGGGATGCGGCTCTGGCTGGCATGGTGGTCGATGAGGGTCGTGGTGCCGTGGCGGATGGCATCGACGAGACAGACGAGAGCGCTGTAATGGACGTCCTCTGGCCAGAGGGCTTTGTCGAGGCGCCACCAGAGTCCTTCGAGGATCTCACAAAAGTTGGCCGGCGGGTCGCCCGGCAGGGCCATGCCGCGGGCAAAGGCGCCGTAGAAGTGGGTATGGGCGCAGATGAGGCCAGGCAAGATGAGACGCCCCCCGGCGTCGAGGCGATCGGCGCCGGGGTAACGGGCGGCCAGCTTGGCGCTGGGGCCCAGATCGGCGATGCGATCACCGTCGATGTAGAGCGCCGCATCGGGCAGGATCTGGTTGGGCGCGGCCATGGTGACCAGGGTACCGTGGGTGATGAGCATATTGGCAACCCCCCCTTCAGGTCGCTACAGCGGATTGGGAAAGCAACACATTCTCTCCCGCTTGGCCGGCGGCTTGGCCTGGTACTGGTTTGGGTGCCGGCGATTGTATTGTACTCGAAAAGGTGAGCGGCGGCAAGCAGGTGCGGGCAGCTTGGCAGGATGACAACTCGCGCCTTTCGTGGTATCATCTGCCCACCATGGGACAGCCGCACTATGTCTACATTGTGACCGACGAGCAGAACTCGGTGCTCTATACCGGCAGGACCGGGGATCTCAAACGCCGCGCCGGCGAGCACCGGGCAGGGCGGGGCAGCGGCTTCACCCGCCGCACCAACGCCCACAAGCTGGTCTATTACGAGACGGTGGAGGATGCTCAGGCAGCGATCGCCCGCGAGAAGCGGATCAAGGCCAGCTCCAGGCAGGCCAAACTCGACCTGATCGAGAGACTGAATCCCGGCTGGCAGGACCTGTATGACCTGCTCTGAGATCGGGCGTGAATAGACCTCCGAAGTTTCGGAAAACCTCGGAGGTCTGGGGCTGCGTGAACAAGTTTACCGCGGGCGCAGTTAATGAGTCAGGGCGCGCGCCAGCGATCTTGGGAAGGAGGCCGATTTGCTCAAGTATATCATCCGCAGGCTGCTGATCCTCCCGGTGATCATCTTTCTGGTAACCTTGATGCTCTTTGCCCTCATCCTGCAGTTGCCTGTCGAGCAGCGGGTCTGGGTCTATGTGCCTGCAGTCAACCCCCACCTCGAGCCGGAGGAGTTCGAGGAACTGATCAACGAGATCATCGAGCGGCGCGGTCTGAACGAACCCCTTCCGGTGCAATATGTCAACTGGATGAAGGAACTGGTCTCGGGCCGTTGGGGTTACTCGCCATCCTGGCGCGAGTTTGTCCTGGACGGCATCCTGAGGCGGGCGCCGGCAACCATCGAGCTGGCCCTCTTTGCCCTGGTCCCGGCCATCATTTTTGCCATCGTCCTGGGGAGTGTGTCCGCCAGGCGTGGCAGCCGCATTCCCGATCACGCCGTCCGGGCCTCGGCCTTTGCCGCCTGGGCCTTTCCGCCCTTTATCCTGGCCCTGATCCTGATGAATGTCTTTTACGCCTGGTTGGGCTGGTTTCCGCCGGAGCGGATGAGCATCTGGGCCAGCCCCATCGTCAACTCGGAGCAGTTCCACAACTATACCGGCCTGCTCACGGTGGACGCGCTGCTGAACCTTAATCTGGATATTTTTTTGGATGCCCTCCGCCACCTCGTACTGCCAGCCTTTACCCTGGCGCTGACGGTCTGGGCATTGCTGACCCGCATCATGCGCTCCTCGCTACTGGAGGTGATGCGACAGGACTATATCACCACCGCCCGGGCCAAGGGGGTGCCTGAGAGCAAGATCGTGGGACACCACGCCCGCCGCAACGCCATCCTGCCCGTCATCTCGGCCGCCGGGGTGATGGTCTCGGTGCTCATCACCGGCATCGTGGTCATCGAGGTGATCTTTAATTACAACGGCGTCGGGCGCTGGGCGGTCAGAGCTATCCTGGCGTCGGACGTTCCGGTGGCGGTCGGCTTTGCCCTCTTTGCCTCGATCATCACTGTGCTGACCAGCCTGCTCTCCGATATCCTCTATGCCGTGGTCGATCCCCGGGTGAGGCTTTTCTGATGGAGCCGTCGATGAACCAGACCCAAGATCCACTGGAACAAGCTCTGGAACTACTCAACTCCGGCCAGCAGGCTGAGGCCAGCGCCGTTCTGTCCCGATTTCTGGCCGAGAATCCAGGCAACGAGCAAGCCTGGCACATGCTGAGCTATGCCCTGACAGACCGCGACAAGCAGGTCTATGCGCTCCAGCGCGTTCTACAGATCAATCCAGACAACAAGGCCGCCAGGTCGCAACTGGCCAAGCTCTACGAGGACGTTACTGCACCCGCCGGGCCACCGGCGTCCAGGCCACGCCGGGGGCCTGCCGCCCGGCCTGTAGCTGCCGACAGACGCATGGCGGTGGTCGAGGAGCCTGTTCGGGCGGAGAGGACCTGGCGGACGATCCTGAAAGCCGTCCTTGGCCGGCCCTCACTGGTGGTTGGTTTCCTGATCGTCCTCCTCTTTGTCCTGGTGGCTGCGGCCGCGCCGCTCATCGCCCCGCCGGAGGATCCCGAGAAACCCTACATCATGCCCCAGTTCGGCTTTGGGTCCTTACCCGAGCCGCCCAGCCCCGAGCATCCGCTGGGATTGACAGCCAGGCAACACGACGTGCTCTATGGGCTGGTGTGGGGGACGCGCACGGCGCTCAAAGTGGGCCTGTTTGTCACCCTGGGGCGGCTGTTGATCGGGGCCGTATTGGGCCTGATCTCGGGCCACTATGGCGGCTGGCTGGACGCGGTTTTGATGCGCATCACCGATGCCTTTATGGCCTTTCCGGTCATCGCTGCGGTGATGGTCATGATCGCCCTCTTTGGCCGGGAGATGAGCACCTTGCCCAGCGACAGTATGTTCCTGGTCCCCAGCCGCCAGGAGCAGGTGATCATTCTGACCCTGGTCGCCTTTGGCTGGATGGCCTACGCCCGGTTGCTGCGCGGCAACGTGCTGGCCGAGCGGGAAAAGGACTATATGCAAGCTGCCCAATCGATCGGCGCGGGCAACCGGCGGGTGATCTTTCGTCACCTGATGCCCAACGTCACCCAGGGCCTCTTTGTGCTGGTCGCTTCCGATATCGGCGCGGTGGTGGTCCTGTTGACCATGTTCACCTTTATCGGCTTGGTTCGCTCCGCGACGGGGACCATGGAAGCCGATTGGGGCCAGATGCTGAGCATGTCCCGCGATTGGATCGTGGGCTCCCCGTCCAACGCCTTTCAGTACTGGTACACCTACGTGCCAGCCAGTGCGGCGATCCTGTTATTCTCCATCGGCTGGAACCTGATCGGTGACGGCCTGCGGGACGTCATGGATCCCCGCCTGCGGAAGGGGTCGCCGTCACTCAGAGTGAGTGAATAGGAGGCTTGGACCGTGAAGACTGTTCAGCGAGCTTGGGATTGGTGGGCCTACCACTATCGGGTCGTGCACCGCAGCCAGATCCCGGCCATCGACCGCTGGGACGACGAGCTGGTGGACCTGATCGTCCAAGTGCTGGACCTGAAACCGGGCCACCGGGTGCTCGACCTGGCCTGTGGCAGCGGCGATCACGCCCGGCGGCTGGCAGGGCGCGGCCTGGACGTGCTGGGGGTGGACATTGCCGCCAGCCTGGTTGCCCACTGCCGGCAGATGGCGGCAGCGGAGGGTCTGGCGACGGTCCGATTTGAGCAGGGCGACATGCGCGAACTGGCCTACGAGGATGCCTTTGACGCCCTTTTGCTGCTCAGCGGTAGCTTTGGCTTTTTTGACGATCCGACCAACCGGGATGTGCTGTCCCGCATGGCGCGGGCGCTCAAGGCAGGCGGGTGTGTGCTGATCGACGTCTTTGACCCGGTACATATGGTGGTGCGCCCGCCTCAGCGCACCTGGAGCCATTATGGCGGCGGCTACGGCCTGCGTAACACCTGGTGGGAGCCCGAGAGCTGCACCTATACCAGCGAGTTCATGTTTATCGACGCCGACGGGGTATTGAATAT
>JASFHU010000477.1:0-4512 GCA_050123055.1 Anaerolineae bacterium | reverse complement strand
AGCCACCGTCGGCGAGTTGATGCGCTTTGTCCCCGCGCATCCGGCCCTCGGCGAGGCTCTGGTGGATGCTGCCCTGGATGTCGAGAAGCGGTCGTTGCACCTGGCCGACTGGTAGGGCTCAGTGTGCAGGGATGATCAGAGGGTTGTGGTGGACGTAGTGACGGTGTACCGTCTGGGGACGGTGGGGTACCAAGGGGGCTGTCACCTGCAAGAGGAGTTGGGCGCGGCGCGGGCCTCGGGGGCAATTGGCGATACCTTGCTCTTACTCCAGCATCCGCCAACCATCACCATCGGGCGCGGCGGGGGGGAGGAGGATATCTTGGCCCCGCCGCCGGTGTTGCGGCAGGCGGGCGTACGCGTGCTCCCGGCAGAGCGCGGCGGGCGGGCCACTTATCACGGTCCCGGCCAGTTGGTTGCCTATCCCATTCTCCGGCCGCCCAACGGCGACCTGCATGCCTATGCCTGGCGCCTGGAGGAGGTGGCCATCCGGGTGCTACGCTCCTATGGCTTGGCAGTGGGACGGGTGGACGGGCACCCGGGTGTATGGATGGGAACCTCGAACGGCTCAGGAAAGCGCAAGATCGCCGCCGTGGGCTTGGCCGTGCGGGAGGGGATCACGCGCCACGGGCTGGCGCTCAACGTCGCTCCCGAGATGGCGCACTTCAACCTTCTCATATCCTGCGGCATCGTCGATCGCGGCGTGACCTCGATTGAGGGGGAGCTGGGGTGGGCACCCGACATGACGGAGGTCAGCGAGTGTTTCGCACGCACTTTCGGGGAGGTGTTTGCCTGCCGCGTGGTGGAGGCGGATAGTGTGTCCGGCGCCGCGCAGCCATCCTGGCTGTGGCGGCGGATATCGCCCGGGGCGGAAGCTGTGGTGGCTCGCATGGAGGGCCTTCTGGCCCACCTTGACCTGCACACCGTCTGCCAAGAGGCCCACTGTCCCAATGTCGTCGAGTGTTTTGCGCAGGGCACGGCGACGTTCATGATCCTGGGCAATTCCTGCAATCGGGGCTGTCGGTTTTGCGCGGTCGAGCCGGGGAGACAACATCCGCCGGACCCGGGCGAGCCGGAACGGGTGGCTGAGGCTGCCGCCCAGCTCGACCTGGGGCACGTGGTCATCACTTCGGTCACGCGCGACGATCTACCCGATGGCGGAGCGGGGTATTTTGCAGCCACGGTGCGGGCCGTGCGCGGCCGGTTGCCAGGTGTCAGCGTGGAGGTCTTGATCCCAGATTTTGGCGGATCGCGCAGGGCGTTGGAAACAGTCTTGGGCGCCGGGCCGGACGTACTGAATCACAACCTGGAGACGGTGCGCAGGCTCTACCCGCAGGTGCGCCCGCGGGCCGCTTACTGGCGCTCCTTGGGGGTCTTGGCCTGGACCAAGGCCCAGGCGCCAGGGATGGTCACCAAATCGGGGTTGATGCTGGGGCTCGGAGAGCGAACTGCAGAGGTCCTGCAGGCCTTCTATGACCTGCGCCGTTCCGGGTGCGACCTATTGACCCTGGGCCAGTACCTCCAGCCTACAGAGTGCCAGCTCCCGGTGTCTCGTTACGTTCCGCTGGCCGAATTCGCCGGCTTCCAGTCCCGGGCGGAGAAGCTGGGCTTTCGTGGCGTGGCTGCGGGTCCCATGGTCCGCAGTTCCCACCAGGCTGAGGCCCTGTGGCACAAGATGGCACACTAACTGGTACCTTGAGCGGAGAGGAGAAGATATGGTACATGGTAAGGACAGCGCGACAACTTTTGAGCGCAAGCTCAGGATGGGCATGGTAGGTGGCGGGCGGGATTCCTTCATTGGTTCGGTGCACCACAAGGGCGCCACAATGGATGGTGGTGTGGCCTTGGTGGCGGGGGCATTGTCGTCGACTCCCGCAAAGGCAGCGCAGTCGGCCAGGGATCTGTACATTCCCGAGGACCGCACCTATGGCACCTGGGAGGAGATGCTGGAGAGGGAGTGCGCCCTGCCCGAAGAGGAGCGTCTCGATTTTGTCTCCATTGTCACCCCGAACCATCTCCACTTTCCTATTGCCAAGGCCTTTGTCGAGGCTGGCTTTAACGTTGTCTTGGACAAGCCCATGGTCCATACTTCAGAGCAGGCTGCCAGCCTGATTGACGCTGTGGAAAAAGCGGGGAATGTGTTTGCCGTGACCTACAACTACACCGGCTACCCGATGGTAAAACAGGCGCGCCACATGGTACGGCAGGGGATGTTGGGTGAGATCCGGAAGGTGATCGTCGAGTACTCGCAGAGCTGGTTGTTGACCAAGTTGGAGGATACAGGACACAAACAGGCGGACTGGCGCACCGATCCTGAGCGCGCGGGGCTGGGAGGGGCCATCGGCGACATTGGCACGCACGCTGAGAACCTCCTGAGCACCATTACCGGGCTTGAACTGGAGGAAATCTGTGCAGATCTTACCAGCTTCTTGCCAGGCCGGCTCCTGGATGATGATGCCATGGTCTTGCTCCGCTTCACGAATGGCGCAAAGGGCTTTCTCACTGCCTCCCAGATCTCGGCAGGTTATGAGAACAACTTTAACATCCGGATCTTTGGGACCAAGGCCGGCTTGACCTGGCACCAGGAGCATCCGAACTATCTCACCTACGCGCCTGCCGATGAGCCGGTGCAAGTACTGTCCCGCGGCAACGACTATCTCTGCGAAGCTGCGCAGCGAGCGGCTCGCCTGCCCTGGGGCCATCCTGAAGCTTTCTTCGAGGCCTTTGCGAACATTTATCTGAACGCGACCGATACCATGCGTGCCAGGATGATGAACCAGGAGCCGGACGAATTGGAGCTTGATTTCCCGACCGTCTACGAGGGGGCGCGCGGCGTCTTTTTCGTCGAAAAGGTGGTCGAGAGCAGCATGAGCGATAGGAAATGGACGCCTGCCTGGTGGCAGCGGGGTTAGGCCCTCCCTGCCTGTGCTGGCCAAAAGTAGGAAACGACAAAACATTAGAATGGAAGGGAGCGTATCAAAATGAGAATCATGGAAAAAAAGACGACCTTTGGCTTGATCGTCGCCACGCGTGGGTTCTTCAACCCCGCACTCGCGGCCGCGGGCCGCAAAGAATTGCTGGCCAAGCTGGATGAGCTGGGCTACGACTATGTCATCCCGCCTGAGGACGCGACACCCAACGGCGCCATCGAAAGCCTGGCCGATGCCAAGATTTGCGCCGACCTCTTTAAGGAGAATACGGACAAGATCGACGGCGTCGTCGTCATCCTGCCCAACTTCGGCGACGAGCTGGGGGTGGTGCAAACCCTTGACTTGGCCAAGCTGGATGTCCCGGTATTGGTCCAATCTTGTGATGATGATCTGGACAAGCTCGACGTCGTCAACCGCAGGGACTCGTTCTGCGGCAAGCTTTCGGTATGCAACAACCTCTACCAGTACAACATCCCCTTTACCAATACTTCCCAGCACACCTACCCCATCGACAGCGAGCATTTTGCCAAGGACCTGGACTTTTTCACCCGGGTGTGCCGCGTCGTGAAGGGCCTGCGGAATGCTCGGATCGGCGCCATCGGCGCACGGCCGGCGGCCTTTCAGACTGTGCGCTTTAGCGAAAAGATCCTCCAGGCCGCCGGGGTGACGGTCATCCCCGTCGACCTGTCTGAGATCATCTTTGGTGCCCAGGCCCTGACCGCTGAGGACAAGGCCGTGCAGGACAAACTAGCCGAGATCCGTGATTACGGCAGGATCCCCGAAGCCATTCCCCTAGAGCACATCCTCCGGCAAGCCAAATTGTCGGTGGTGATCGACCGTTGGATGGAGGACAATGAGTGCGATGCTAGCGCCGTCGAGTGCTGGGATTCGATCCAGAAGAACTATGGGTGCGCCACCTGCCTGTCCATGAGCATGATGGGCGAGCGCCTGCTGCCCAGCGCCTGCGAGGTAGATGTGGTCGGTGCTGTCTCGATGTATGCCCTGCTGCTGGCTTCGGGGAATCCACCTGGCTTCCAAGATTGGAACAACAACTATGGGGACGATCGGGACAAATGCATCAACGTCCACTGCAGCAACTACCCTGTGGGCTTCATGGGAAAAGAGGTCGAAATCTCCAGCCTGGATGTCCTGGGGGCATCGTTGGGAGAGGATCGATGCTTTGGTGCCGTAAAGGGCCAGGTTGCCGCAGGTCCCATGACCTTCTTCCGCATGACCACCGATGATCCCAAGGGCATCATCAGGACCTACCTGGGTGAGGGTGACTTTACCGATGATCCGATTGGCATCGACGGAGGCTCCGCAGTCTGCAAGGTGGAAAACCTTCAATTTCTCATGGATTACCTGTGCAAGAATGGATTTGAGCACCACGTGGCCCTGACACGAGGCCACTGTGGGGATGTACTCAACGAGGCGATCACGACCTACCTGGGTTGGGATCTTTACTATCACAACCGGTAGCCGCTTGTGTGTTGGCTTGTGGCTAGCTCGCGGCTCAACGAGGAGTCCGCGAGCTGGCCCGCCCGGCTAGCCGATCTACCATGCTGAATACCATGTCGGAGAGCAG
>JASFHU010000476.1:0-4523 GCA_050123055.1 Anaerolineae bacterium | reverse complement strand
CCCTCACGGTCGAGCGCCCCATCCGCTGTTCTCAAGATGGCCGAAGGTCTCCGGACCGAGGCCCTCACGGTCGAGCACCCCATCCGCTGTTCTCACTGGTGCTGGCGAGGCGCTTCCCACCTGATCCCGTTCTACCCGTACCTTCGGGCGGCATCCAGAAAGGCGGCAACATTCTCCCACGGGATGTCAGGCTCGTCGACGTCATAGGCAGGACAGAGGATCAGACCGGCGCGACCCAGCGTCTCGACGCGATGCTTGACCTCCTGCCGAATCTCCTCCGGACTGGCAAAGCTAAAGGTAGTCTGGTGGCCAACGGTGCCCCACAGCGCCAGGCTGGGTCCGAAGCGGCTCCGAATGTGGGCGGCATCCATGTGATCGGGTTGGAGAGGATTGATGGCGTTGACGCCAATCTCCATCAGATCGCCCACGATCGGCTCAAAGTACCCGTCGCTGTGAAAGAGGACGCGCAGGTCGGGCTTGATGGCGCGGGCCGCCTCGATGATGGCCGCCAGCCGCGGCCTAAAGAACTCGCGCCAGGTATCCGGGCTGATCATCATCGTCCTTGGCATCCCCACGTCATCATCTAGAGCCAGCACATCGATCCCGGCCCTGGCCAGGGCCTCGGCATTGCGGCGGGCCAGGTCTGTCAGCCGGCCGAGGAGAAAATGCGCCCAGTCGGGGCGCTCGAGCAGGTCCAGCAAAAAGTTCTCCAGGCCGCGCAGGCGCCAGGCCGCCTCAAAGAGCTCACCGCCGAGATGGGGCAGGTTGCCGCCGGCGGCCAGCCCGCGCTCGTGCAGTGCCTGAACCTGGTGGGCCAACCCGTCGACATAATACGGTCCACTCAGATCGGGAAAGGGGAAGTTATGCAGATCCTCCAGGCAGCGAGCGCGGGCCAGCGGGTTGCGCTGATCGGGCGCCTCGGGGCGATAGTCCCAATGGAGGTAGGTAGCCATCTGGGCCGGGGTGCCGAGGCGGGTGTCCGGCTCGTAGGGCCGGGCCAGGCGCCGCAGCTCCTCCTCCTCCGGTGAGGCCGAAAAGCGCACAAAGCGTATGTCGACCATCCCGTCCGGGCTCTGCCCGCGTGGGACCAACCCTTCAAGGTCCACGTGATAAAAGCCGAGGGCGCAGGGGATGCGGTCGGGTGTTCCGCCATCCATGGCCAGCAGTAGTCGCTCGCGGGCATTCATGTTTCTCCTCCTGTGTTCCGGCGAAGGACATTGTACCATCGCTGGTGGAAAAAGGCAAAGGACGAAAAAAGCTCCGACCAAGGCGCCACGGCTGCTTGCTGGCTGCTGGCTTTTTGAGTATAATGCGCGGGAGTGATCAACCATGCCAGTCAAGTTCAAGTTACTGCAGACGGACACCGACAGCCGGGCCCGCCTGGGCCGCATCGATACCCCCCACGGCCAGGTCTCCACACCGGCCTTTGCCCCGGTCGGTACCCAGGCGACCGTCAAGGCCCTGGACCCGCGAGACCTGCACGATCTCGGGGCCGAGCTGGTGCTGGGCAACACCTACCACCTCTATCTGCGTCCTGGAGCGGACGTGGTGGCCGAGATGGGCGGGTTGCACGGATTTATGGGCTGGGATGGCCCCATCCTCACCGACTCGGGCGGATTCCAGGTTTTCAGCCTGGCCGAGAAGCGCCGGGTCACCGATGATGGGGTCGAGTTTCGCTCCCACATCGATGGCTCGCGGCACTTTTTCAGCCCAGAGATGGTGGTCCGTGTACAGGAGCAATTGGGGGCGGATATCATTATGGTCCTGGACGAGTGCGCTGAGCCTGGAGATCGAGCCTATAACCGGCAGGCCCTGGCGCGCACCCACGCCTGGGCCCAACGCTGCCACGCCGCCCAGACGCGGAACGACCAGGCACTCTTTGGCATTGTGCAGGGGGGCGTCTTTGCCGACCTACGACAGGAGAGCGCCGAATTCCTGGCCGGCCTCGACTTTCCGGGGTATGCCATCGGTGGCTTGAGCGTGGGCGAGACGAAGGAGCAGATGCACGCGATGCTCGACATAACGGCGCCCCTGCTGCCGGTCGACAAGCCGCGCTATCTGATGGGCGTCGGCGCGCCGGAGGACCTGCTGGAGGGAGTCGCCCGGGGCGTGGACCTCTTCGACTGTGTGCTGCCCACGCGCCTGGCCCGAAACGCGGCACTGTTCACCCGGCGGGGGCGGATCAACATCCGCAATGCACGCTTCGAGCGGGACGCATACCCCATCGAGGAGGGCTGCCAGTGCTACACCTGCAGCCACTTTTCGCGGGCCTATCTGCGCCATCTCTTCAAGGCTGGGGAGTTGCTGGCCTACCGGCTGGCGACGGTTCACAACGTTCATTTCTTGCTGGAGCTGATGCGCGAGGTACGCGCGAGCCTGGCCGCCGGCCACTTTTCGACCTTCAAGAACGAGTTCCTGGCCGATTATCCGATCATCCCTCACCAGGTTCGCGCCGCCAACCGCGAGAAGCGAAGGGCCCGGGTCGAGGGGCAGAGATCCAAAACCTCGAGGTAACCATGGAAATCATCCAAGCTATCATCCTCGGCCTCGTCCAGGGGGCCACCGAGTTCATCCCTGTCTCCAGTTCAGGCCACCTGGTGTTGGTTCCGTGGCTTCTGGGCTGGGATTCCCCGGGCCTGGTCTTTGATACCGTCGTCCATTGGGGCACGCTGGTGGCCGTGTTGGCCTATTTCTGGCGCGACTGGCTAGCCCTCATCGGCGCCTGGCTGCGGGGCCTGGTGCGCTGGGATTGGCGCGATCCCCTGGCCCGGCTGGCCTGGTTGCTCATGGTGGGCAGCATCCCGGCCGCGGTCATTGGCTATCTGCTGGAGGATTTCTTTGAATCGTTGTTTGGCCAGCCCGTGTGGGTCAGTGTCTTCCTGCTGGTCACGGCCGGCCTGCTGGCCGTCAGCGAACGCTTGGGCAAGCGGACCCGGGACGTGGACGATCTGCGCTGGCCCGATGCGCTGATCATCGGGCTGGGCCAGGCAGCGGCCATCGCGCCTGGCATCTCCCGCTCCGGAGCGACGATAGCCACCGGCCTGTTCCGCGGGCTAGAGCGCCCGGACGCGGCACGGTTCAGCTTTCTGCTGGCCACACCCATCATCTTTGGGGCCGGCCTGTTCAAACTACTGGACCTCTTTTCGATGCCCGATCCTCTGGCCCAGGTCCCGGCCCTGGTGGCGGGCTTTCTGACGGCTGCCATCGTCGGCTATCTCTGCATCTGGGGCCTGTTGCGCTATTTGCAGCGGGGCAACCTCTATCCCTTCGCCATCTATTGCGCCCTCTTGGGGCTGTTTTGTTTGGTTGTGGCTTGGC
Organism: Anaerolineae bacterium; assembly: GCA_050123055.1. GTDB lineage: Bacteria > Chloroflexota > Anaerolineae > JAAYZQ01 > JAAYZQ01 > JASFHU01. The sequence continues at coordinate 1,205 of JASFHU010000476.1, read as the reverse complement.
TGCGCTAGGCGTGGAGCGTGCCCGGCGGGCCGGATGGCTGGATCGGGCCGGGAGACCAGCGGATGGACGGGATTAGCCGGTTGCGGGTGACCTTTTTTGCTGTCCTGCTATGGCTTGTGCCGGCGAGCCTGCTGGTTGCCTGTGGGGAACCTCTCGCCACCCCCGAGCCGGTGTTTCTGCGGGCCGACGGCTCGACGTCGATGGCTCCCCTGGTGCTTGAGCTGGCCCAAGCATATGGCGAGCAGTACCCCCTGGTCAGTCTGGATGTGCATGGCCCGGGCACCCAGTATGGCCTGGACGCGCTCCGGGCGGGTGAGGTGGATCTGGCCCTTGCATCGTGGCTGCCGGCCGATCTGGCGCCAGACTGGCGGTCCACGGCCATCGCCCGCGATGGGATATCGGTCATTGTGCATCCCGACAATCCAATAGACGGGCTCGGACTGCTACAGTTGCAGGATCTGTTCGGCGGGCGCGTCTACGAGTGGCAGGCGCTGGGTGGGGCGCCGGGTGGCGAACTGGTGCAGGCCGTAAGCCGCGAAGAGGGTTCTGGCACACGCAGTGCATTCGAGGCGCTGGTGCTGCAAGACCTCGCCCTGACGCCCCTGGCGATTGTGGCTCCCTCCAGCCAGGCCATGGTCGACTATGTGGCCTCGCACCCCGAATCCATCGGCTACGTGTCGATGGGGCACACGACACCCGACGTCAAGGTGCTCAAGATCGAAGGGGGGCTTCCCACTTCCCAGGCGGTGGGCGAAGGTAGCTACGCGCTGACGCGCGAGCTGTGGTTGGTGGTGGCCGAGTCCCCCCCGCAGGCGGTGGAGGATTTTGTCGACTTTGTGCTTGGAGCGGCCGGGCAGCAGATCGTCGGCCGGCGATACGGGCGGATCAAGTGAAGGGACTTGCGTGATTGGTTCAAGAGGGTTCGTTCGGTGCTTCCTCTACCAACACGTCAAAGGTTGTGCTGCTCAATAGGGTGGTCAGGTCCGTCTGGGCTTTGGCCCAGACGTGGTGGACGGGACAATGCGTGTCCCGCGGACAGGCGCTTGGTTCGATGACACAGCGATTCAGCTTGACGGGCCCGTCGAGGGCCTCTATGACGTGGAGCAGGCTGATCTCGGAGGCGGGACCGGCCAGGCTCACGCCACCCCCAGCACCCCGATAGGTGGTGACCAGTCCCGACAGTGCAAGCTGGGAGATGATCTTGG
>JASFHU010000475.1:0-4531 GCA_050123055.1 Anaerolineae bacterium | reverse complement strand
TGACACCTGCCTGCTCCACCGGACTGCCTCCATCTCAGTTTGCTGAAGCATGGGAGAAGACGATCCAGGAGCGCAGAGCCGCTTTGGCCAAGCTGCCTGCCACAGACCAGTTCCCACCTAACGCCACCACCTGGCGCGACTATGCGCAGCACACCCTCGACGACCTGCTGACCTACGACGACTGCTGGTTTGTCGAACCCTCCACAGGTATCCGCGGGTTCCGGCCCTACGTCAAAGGCGCGGACTGTTGGGGGGGAGCGTCCCGTACCCGGGAGATCACCGAGCTGATGGCAGAGATGGACGTGCTCTGGCCCATGTACCGTTACCTACAGCTCCACCCCGAGCCGGAAACAGAGGCCTTGGTGGAGGAGTTCATCGGCGAGTTGCCCAAATACTATAACCCCGTGGCCAGACAGAGTACCAACCGCCCCGGCGAGACCAGGCACGATAGCTGGTACTTTATGGAGAACTCGGTACTCAAGTACGGTCATCTCTATCTCATCTCAGAGAATCCCGAGTTGCGAGAACCCTATTTGGGCAGCCTGGGCAGCGCGCTGGAGATGGCGCACAACTTTGACTATCTCTTCCCCCAATTTGTAGATATCGAGAAGCAACGAGCTGGTGGCTACAACACCAACAACTATTCCACCGCGGGCCTGCTGGCCTACTCGCTGATCCACGCCTACCAGCTCACGGGTGACAGCCACTATCTCCACGAAGCCGAAAGGGCTTTGCTGAGTATGTACGCGAACGCTTCCCCCCTGGAGCTGCTCTACGAGCCTCAGGAGCTGGCTGCAGCAGCTTCGGCCGCCGCGCACCTGACAGAATACGCCACCGAGCTCGGCTCTACGACCAACTGGTCTGCCCTGGCGCAGCGCTTCTTCTACGCCCAGGCCTGGATGATCTATTATGACGGCGGGCAGACCGATCTGCCCGGATTCCGGCCCCAGCGCAGCGACTGGCTGCCCGAGACCTGGCGCGACGGTCTCCACGCTCCCTACTACAATCCAGTTGAGGCCGGCGGCATCAATGCCCCAGCCTTCAAGGAGAACCTGGAGGCCGTGCTCTTCTGGACCGACTACCTGCGCTACCTGTACGGCCAGCCGGGGTTTGACCCCGTCGAGCCGCTCAAGGTACTCAACCTCAATCGCATCAAGAACTTTTACTTCTTTTCGGCCAATATTCCCGACGAGTGGGAACGCGACTATGGTCCCGTCACGCTGCAATACATCCCCTACGAGGATATCGACTATTATGCGGTCCGCGAGCATGAGGACCGCTCGGTGCGCGAGAAGGCAGGGTACAACGGCAAGGAGATCTATGGGGCAGGAGAAGCCCTGTGGGCTTATCTGGCTTTCGAGGCGTTGGGCAGATCTGGGGATCGCAACGCTCTTATCCTGAACCTCAACCTCTTTGACACGGACTACCCACCGGTCCCCGAGAATCGCGCCTACATCGTCTTTAATCCTTACCACGAGGACAGAACCCTGACCTTCACGCTTTTGCACCTTGAGCTGCCCCACACCCTCTATGCCGACGGGCAGGAGTTGGGTGATTTCCAGCCGGACGAACCCTTTGAGATCGCCCTCCCGGGCCTGGGTTCAGCGCTGCTCACCCTGGAGGCCCAGCCATGACCTCCGCCCTGGGCGTGATCCGGCTCGGACTGAGCGATTGGTGGGATGCCTGGGTGAGCCTCGAAGCGGTTACCCTGGCCTGGCTGCTCAGTTGGTTCACCATCGTGCTGGGGCCACCGGCCACCTTTGGACTGTACTACGTGGCCAACCAATTGGCCCACGGACCGAGCCTCGGGTTGGGCGGACTCTGGATCGGGATCAAGCGTTACTTTGCCCTGAGCTGGCTGTGGACGGTGCTGAACGTCATCGTAGGCGGCATATTGGGCGCCAATTTCTGGTTTTACTCCTCAGTGGAGACCTGGTGGGCACGCCTGTTGCTGGCGTTTGCGTTGTTCCTGGGCCTGACCTGGCTGGTGGTCCAGTTCTACGCGCTCCCCTTCGTGATGGAACAGGAGCACAAGCACCTGGGCCTGGCCCTGCGCAACGGGCTCTTCACTGCGCTGTCGGCTCCGGGCTATACCCTGCTCGTGGGCGGGCTGGCGCTCGTGGTGGCCGCCCTGAGCATCGGGTTTGTGTTGCCGCTCCTGGTGGGCGGACCGGCACTGATCGCCTGCCTGGGCAACCGGGCGGTGATGGAGCGGCTGGATGCTTACCGGGTACGGGAGCGAGATTCGACGAGAAGGAAACTATAGAAATAGACCGCGGAGGTGATCAAGTGGCAGAAACCCACGTTCTTCGACGACATCCAGGGAATCCGATCCTGACGGCTGCCGAGTTCCCGCAGCCTGTGAATTCTGTCTTTAACGCGGCAGTAGTCAAGCTCGAGGGCCAGGTCTTATTGCTGAACCGGGTCGAGGATTTGACGGGCTCCTCGTGCCTGTGGCTGGCCCGTAGCGACGACGGCGTGCACTTCATACCGGACCCGGAACCGGCCCTGGTGCCGGCCACCGAGGAGCCTTACCGCAGTCTCGAGGATTGCAGCTTGGAGGACCCGCGGATCACCCAGATCGGCGATACTTTTTATGTCACCTACGTCGCCTATTCGCAGTACGGCTGTGTGACCGCCTTGGCCAGGACGGACGATTTTGAGACCTACGAGCGGGTTGCGGTGATGACCGTGCCCGACAACAAGGATATCGTCCTCTTTCCGGAGAAGGTTGGCTCTGACCAGGCCGGTAAACGCTACGCCAAGCTTGACCGACCCATGACCCGCCCCCCAAGCGTGGGTGACATGTGGATCAGCTTTTCCCAAGACCTGGTCTATTGGGGCGATCCCCGACCGGTGATGAAGCCCCGCCCCCGCAAGTGGGACGAGTACAAGATCGGTGGCGGCGCGCCGCCCATCAAGACGGAGCATGGTTGGCTGGAGATCTATCACGGGGTGCGCATGACAGCAGCAGGCGCGCTCTATCGCCTGGGCGCTGTACTGCTGGACCTGGAGGAGCCGTGGCGCGTGATTGGGCGGGCAAACGAGGCAATCTTGTCGCCCATCGCTGGCGAGGATTTTGCCGGGAATGTGGGCAACGTGGTCTTTACCTGTGGGGCCATCCTGGAAGATGATGGCGAGCTGACAGTCTATTATGGGGCGGCCGACCAGGTGATGTGCCTGGCCTCGGCACCGGTGGGCGACGTGCTGGCGCTGTGCCTGAAAGCTGCGTGAGCCATGAACAGATCAGGAGGCAAGGGATAAGTGAAGCTAGAACGCTGTCCAGCGAATCCAATCCTGGTCCCCGATCCGGTATCGGATTGGGAATGCTACAACGTGTTCAATCCCGGCGTGCTCCACCACGGGGGGCTGTTTCACATGTTCTACCGGGCCCAAGGCCTGGACTGGGTGAGCCGCATCGGCTACGCGGTCAGCAAAGACGGCGTGCAGTGGAACCGGTTGCGGCGGCCGATCCTGGAACCGGCGGATGGCACCGACTCGCGCGGGGTGGAAGATCCTCGCGTCGTCGAGATCGACGGCGCGTTCTTTATGACCTACACCGCCTATGGCCGCGAGTTCACAGGCTCCGGCGAGCCTACCCACCTGGGGGGCGGCATCCTGCCGATGATCGCCCGCAGTCGGAATTTGATCACCTGGGAGCGCCTGGGACCGATCGTGCGCGGCGAGGACAACAAGGACCACGTGCTTTTTCCGCGGCGGATCGGCGGGCGCTATGCTGCATTGCACCGTCGCTGGCCCCGGGTCTGGCTGGCCTACAGCGATGATCTGCTAACCTGGCGCGAGGAGGATATGGCACCCATCTTTGGCCCACGTCCCGAGGTCCCCTGGGAGGCCAGAAGCGTGGGCGGAAACGGCGTGCCGATCGAGACAGAGCAGGGATGGCTGATGCTCTACCACGGCTACGGAGAGGACCACGTGTATCACCTGGGCGTCTGTCTGCTGGATCTGAAGGACCCCAGCCAGATGATCCGGCGGCCGCGAGGGCCCATCCTCTGGCCGGAGGAGTTGTGGGAGCTGCACGGTCATGTGCCCAACGTGGTCTTTTCCAGCGCGAATCCGGTGATGGAGAACAAGGTTTATGTCTACTACGGTGGCGCAGACCACGTCATCGGGCTGGCGACGGCTGACCTGGATTCGTTGACAGACTATGCCAGGTATGGTGACTCGTAGACCGGCGTTCTTCTACCCTTCTTCGGTTTGGCTATGGGCCGTGCTGGTTCTATCAGCCCGCTGCTCATGGTGCTCGGAAGGGAAAGATCTCGGCCTGTTCCAGTGTGAGCAAGTTGTTCCTGATCAGATTGGCAATGGCCCTGATGATGGTGATGACCAGAAACGCTATGAGGGCCGTACGGTAGTCGATCACCTTGGTAAAGCCAAGCAGGATGGGTATCCACCAGATGACATTGTAGGCAATAAAGATGAGACGGTTGGCCAGACTCGGTTTGACTGAAACCTGGTCAGCCGAATGTTCCCTTTCCCATGCGAACCGCATGGATGCATGTTGCTCGAC
>JASFHU010000474.1:0-4532 GCA_050123055.1 Anaerolineae bacterium | reverse complement strand
AGGGAAGGCGGTCAAGATACCGATCCAGTCTGAGAGGAGGTAGGGAAATGGATTTGAGACAACTGCCCAAAGTTGAACTGCACCTCCATCTAGATTGCTCGCTCAGCTACGAGGTCGTCTCGCAGATCGATCCCTCCATCACGCTTGAGCGGTACCGCAAGGAGTTTATCGCCCCGGACAAGTGCGTGGATCTGGCTGATTACCTCTTGCGCGCTCCCAGCAGCTACCCGCTCATGCAGTCGGAAGAGCAACTCCGCCTGGTGACGCTAGATCTGTTTGAGCAGCTCCGCAGAGATCACGTGCTGTATGCCGAGATCCGGTTTGCCCCCTTGCTACACACCGAAGGAGGGCTTTCCGCCCGCCAGGTTGTGGCCGCTGTGGAGTCGGCAACCGCTCAGGCCGTCCGCGGTACCGGGGTCGAAGCGCGGATCATCCTCTGTACCCTGCGCTACTACTCAACTGCCCAGAGCCTGGAGACCGTGCGCCTGGTCGAGGAGTTTCGTGGCACCTACGTAGCAGGCTTTGACATCGCGGCGGACAGGCCCGGGGACGTAATCCAGGACCATCTGCCGGCATTCCGATACGCCCGCGAGAGGGGAATTCCCTACACGGCTCACGTCGGAGAGACGCGGGGAATCGAGAATGTGCGGGAGACCTTGCAACACTTTGCTCCGGTACGTCTTGGTCACGGCGTATGCAGCATTCAGGATCCTGCCTTGCTGGAGCACCTGCGACAGAACCAGATCCATCTGGAGGCCTGTCCAACCAGCAATGTGCAGACGAACTGTTACGACACCTATGCCGATCATCCTATCGACAGACTCTATCGAGCGGGCATATCGGTGGGCGTGAACACCGACGCGCGCACCATCTCGAACATCACATTGACTCAGGAGTACGAAAAGTTGCACCATGCCTTTGGCTGGCAGGCAAAGGACTTTTTCCACTGCAATCGGAATGCACTGCAAGCGGCCTTCCTGCTGGACGATGTGCGAGATATGCTTCTGGCACGTTTGGCTGATGGCTATCAACTCGATCCTTCACTTTAGATACTGTACAGACTTCCGAAGTTTCAGAAAACTTCGGAAGTCTCTCCTCATGCGAAAGGCGCCACAATGTCCGAGAAAAGTGTCGTCGAACGCACCGATACCCCATTGACGGTCACCTCGCTGGCCGGGCAACTGCGGGCCTGTGGCCTGGCCGAGGGCCAGATCGTGTTGGTGCATCTGTCGATGAGCAAACTGGGCTGGATCGTGGGCGGGGCCGAGGCGGTGGTCCTGGCCCTTCTGGACGCAGTCGGCGAGTCCGGCACGATCATGATGCCCACCAACAGCGGCAACAACACCGACCCCTACGAATGGCAGCACCCGCCGGTTCCTGAGGCGTGGTGGCAGACGATCCGCGACCATACCCCGGCCTACAACCCGCTGACCACGCCAACCCGGGGCATGGGCGTGGTGCCGGAGCTATTCCGTACCTGGCCCGGGGCTGTCCGCAGCGCGCATCCAGCCTTCTCACTGGCGGCGCTGGGGCCGCGGGCCGAGTACCTGGTCGCCGACCATGCTCTGACTGAGGATACCGGAGACCGCTCGCCCTTGGGCAAGCTCTACGAGCTCGACGGTCATGTGTTGCTCCTGGGGGTCGGTCACGGGAACAACACGTCGCTGCACCTGGCCGAGTTTCGGGCCAAGTATCCTGGCAAGCACGCACTGCGCACCGGCAGTGCCATGCTGGTGAACGGCCAGCGCCGGTGGGTAGCCTACGAGACCCTGGACACCGATGCCGGCGATTTTGGTGAAATTGGGGACGCTTTTGACCGGGCGCACGACGTCCCCATCCAGCAGATAGGTGGCGCCCAGGTGCGATTCTTCAGGCAGCGGCCGCTGGTTGATTTTGCTGTGGCGTGGATGGAGCAGAACCGTACTCTGAGAGGCGCAAGCTCATGAATGTGCTCATCGTCTATTGGCATCCGGAACCTGGCAGCTTCAACCAGGCCATGTTCCAGACGGCCCGAGAGACCCTCGTCTCGCTGGGCCACGAGGTCCAGACCTCCGACCTGCACGCCATGGGTTTCGATCCTGTCTCTGGACGGCACAACTTCACGACAACGAGGGATCCCGCCTTCTTTAAGCAGCAGTTCGAAGAGATGCACGCCACCGAACACGAGGGCTTTGTGCCCGAGATCGAGTCAGAGATGCTCAAGCTGGAGTGGTGCGACCTGATGATCTGGCAATTCCCCCTCTGGTGGTTCGGCCTGCCGGCGGTTCTCAAAGGCTGGGTGGACCGGGTGTTCGCCATGGGCCGCGTCTACGGGGGCGGCCGGATCTATGAGACCGGCGCCTTCCAGGGCAAACGTGCCATGCTGTCCCTGACGACCGGGGGGCCGGAAGAGTCATACCGGCCGGGGGGCTCTAACGGTGACATCCTGGGCATCCTGCGGCCCATCCATCGCGGCATGCTGCAGTTCACCGGTTTTGACGTGCTGGCGCCACACATCGTGTATGGGCCGGCAAGGCTCACCGACGCACAGAGGAAGGAGCATCTGGCCGCCTTTGCCAACCGTCTGCGCGGGGTACCCGAGGAATCAGCCATGGATGTTGGTCCGTACTGAAGCGGCTACGGTCAGATCTCAACAGTTTCCATAGATCCCAGCCACATAGTGAAATCCAACGCACCTTTTCTGCCGCCCACCTGATTTTTATTGGATATTAACTTGACAAAATATTTGCCTGGCTGTATAATTACATAGGCATGAATTACTGATGAGAGACCCATGCATCCTGCGATCGGTGTGCGTTCTCCCTTTTGGCACCTGAGACGAAACCGTGAGCTGACTGAGGCTTCAGGCCTGGTTGGAGTCTTGCTATGAGTAGATTGAAAAAGCAGTGGTGGCTGCTGCTGCTTCTGCTGCTACTGCCCGTCCTGGCTGTGGTTGCCTTTGTGATCTGGGCTGGCACGGGTCCGGGTCCTATGCCCGAGGCTCTGGCTGCTCTCGAGTCCGATGATGTTGTGCAGGTAGAGACAGAGCCCTGGCTCGTATTTCGACCGCTTGACGGAAATCCGACAACCGGCCTGATCCTCTATCCTGGCGGCCGGGTGGACCACCGGGCCTATGCGCCCTCCGCTCGCGCCCTTGCCGAGCAGGGGCACCTGGTCGTCATTGTACCCATGCCGCTGAATCTGGCCTTCTTTGCCCCTGGTCGCGCGACGGAGGTGATGGCCGCTTTCCCCAGCATCGAGCGTTGGGCCGTCGGCGGACACTCGCTGGGTGGGGCGATGGCGGCCAACTATGTACATAGCAACCCGGAGGCGGCACACGGCCTGGTCTTGTGGGCAGCCTACCCAACAGCCAGCGGCGATCTGTCCGGCTACCAACTGGCGGCAAGCTCGATCTATGGCACCCGGGACGGGTTGGCAACGCTGGACGAGATCAATGCTTCGCGCCCTTTGCTGCCGCCGGACACGCAGTGGGTGGACATAGAGGGTGGGAACCACGCCCAGTTTGGCTGGTATGGGCCCCAAGCAGGCGACAACGAACCGGCCATCAGTCGGGAGGAGCAGCAGGCGCAGATCGTGGTAGCCACGCTCCAGTTGCTCCAGCAAGTGGGCGAGTAGAGAGATTTGAGGGACCATCAGGAGGTTGATAAGTGGAAGCGATGACGAAAGACCCAGAGAGCAGTACAGCATCCGAGAATGCTGGATGTCTGAAGCAGGTCGTGGGGGTGGGACTTGGCCTGGCCCTCGGTGCGCTGGTAGGCATCCCTGTAGGGTTGGCGTCAGGGGTGGTCATCGCCATGATCTTGGGCGTGTTATGAGCCTGCTCGGACACGCCAAGCGTTGAGAATGGCCATCATGATGGCTTGTAAGGAGCACTTTTATGGAACTCGTGGTAAATGGTGAAACGTATTCAGTGGCTGACGAGCCTGACCGCACCCTGCTCTGGGTCCTGCGCGACGAGCTGGGCCTGACCGGGTCCAAGTTTGGCTGCGGGGTGGGGATCTGTGGCTCGTGCGAAGTCCACCTGGACGGCGAGGTTGCACGTTCGTGCATCACCTCGCTGTCCGCGGTCCAGGGCAGGGCCATCCGCACCATCGAAGGGCTGGCTGACGGCGACCAATTGCACCCGGTGCAGCAGGCCTTTCTCGACGAGCAGGTGCACCAATGCGGTTGGTGCATGAGTGGCCAGATGATGAGAGCGGCTGCGCTGCTTGAAGGGAATCCGAACCCCACCGAAGAAGAGGTCGTCGCCGGCATGAGCTCCAATTACTGTCGCTGTGGCGCCTATGGACGCATCAAGCGGGCCGTCTTCCGCGCCGCTGCCGAGATGGCAAGCGTGGACCGTCCAGCCGAGGGCGGAGGTGCAGCGTGAACGAGCGACAGGATCCAAAGATCGATCGGGCTGCGGAAAGCCAGGAGCGCCAGTGGTACATCAGCCGGCGCGGCTTTCTCATTGGCATGGCGGCCACTGGCGCCGCCCTTGCGCTGGGCATCCCGCTGGGCCTGCCGCCCCTCCGCCGCGGCGCGGCCGGCCT
>JASFHU010000473.1:0-4549 GCA_050123055.1 Anaerolineae bacterium | reverse complement strand
GAGCCGCGAGGGCATAGAGCAGCAGGCGGTTGAAGGGCACCGTACCGTCGCCATCTTGCTCTCGCACCGCCAGGCTGACCTCTCCCTCCAGGCCGAACTGCTCCAGCCAGCCCGACACGGCCTCGACGTCGCCCTGGGCCAGCCATAGCCGTGCCTTCTGGGCGGCCACGTAGGCGTCGTCTGCCTTCATGGCATCGAACTGGAGCGCCAACTTTTCCGCCGTCTGGAGCGCCTGGTAGGCACCCTCCAGGTCACCCTGGACCCGTCTCACACGTGCCAGAGCCACGTAGCCGCTGATGGCCCCGGCTTTCCCCCAGCGTTGGATCAGGTCGATGCCGGCCGCGAGATGGCGCGCTGCGACCTGGAGATTGTACTGCAGCAACTCCACCCCCCCAAGTCCGATGAGCGCCAGGCCAGCAATGGGCCCCCGTTGTCCCTGATCGTCAACGGCCAGGGTCAATGCCTGCTCGTAGAACGCTCTCGCCTCACCGGCGTTCGCCTCCAAGAAGGCCAGATCGCCCAGGTGGCAAAGGGCCAGTACTGCGTTCATCAGATTGCCGGCCCGCTGGCTGATCGTCACCGCTTCCTCGAGGGCCCGCCGGGCGGCGACGAGATCGCCCCCGTACAGGGCGCCATATCCCAGGTAGCCGGCGATAAAGCTGCGGAAGAACAACCTATCCTCCGGCAGCAGCTCCAGCGCACGGCGGGACAGCTCGGCGCTCAGCCGCATCTTTCTCTGATAGGTCGCGATCAAGGCCCGGACCGCCAGCACCTCCCCGGCAAAGGATCCCTCAGGATCGGCGTCTACGGCGTCTTGAAGGCGCGCTTCGGCCACCTCGACGGGCGCACCGCTCAGCAAGAGCCCCCAGGTATGATAGACACACAGGATCGGCCGGGTGCGGATCATCTCGTCGGGCAGCGCCTCCAACCAACCCTTCAGGGTGGCGACCTCACTGCGGGCCATGGCCCTCTCTGCGCCCCGCTCGACGAGCTGCAGCGCCCGCTCATAGTCCTCGGCAGATAGAGCGTGGCCGATGGCACCGGCCATCAGCCCCTGCTCCTCGCACCACAGGCTGGCCCGGTGATGCAGGTCGGGCACGGCGCCGGCCTGGGTCTGCTGCAACCGCTGGCGCAACAGGTCGGCAAAGAGATGGTGGTAACGGTACCAGCGGCGTTCTTCGTCCAGCGGCACCACAAAGAGATTGTTGCGATCCAGATACTCCAGGATCTCGTAACTGGAGACCGGAGCACCAGGAGGCAGCGGGATGCCTGAGAGCGGGCCATCCCCGTTCCCAGGCTGCCCTGCATCGCCGTCGAGAACAGCGTCACACAGAGGGGCAGTGAGACGATCCAGGATCGCGGTCTGCAGCAGGAAGGTCTGCACGCCGGGCGGTTGCTGGACGAGGACCTCTTCCATCAGGTAGTCCAGCACGTGGCGGTGGCTGCCGGCAAAGGCATGGACGAAACCGGCCCGGTCATCCCGCCCCCGCATAGAGACAGCGGCCATCTGCAGCCCGGCGATCCATCCCTCGGTGCGCGAGGCGAGGGCGGCGATCTCTTCGGACGAGAGCCCCAGCCCCATGGCTTCATTCAAAAACTCGGCGGCTTCGTCGAGGCTGAAGCGCAGATCGTTCTGGCGTAGTTCGGTCAGTTGCCCCAGGCCCCGCAGGCGCGAGATCGGGAGCGGCGGGTCGGTGCGCGTGGCAATGAGCAGGTGCATCTTGGGCGGCTGATGGTCGAGCAGAAAGGCCACGGCGTCGTGGACCGCGCCGGCCTCGATGGTGTGATAGTCGTCGAGCACCAGGACAAAGGGGGCCGGGATGGCTGCCAGGTCGTTGATCAGGCCCACCAGAAGCGGGGCAACCGGGGGCGCCTGCGGGCGCTGAAGGGCGCCCAGGATCCCCTGCCCGATACCGGGCTCGATGCTCCGCAGAGCGGCGACCAGGTAGGCCAGAAAGCGAGCCGGGTCGTTGTCGGCGCCATCCAGCCCGAGCCAGGCCACCGGCAGCCCGCAGTGAGCGGCGCATGCACTCAGCAGCGTAGTCTTGCCAAAGCCGGCCGGGGCAGAGATGAGGGTCAGCTTGCGGGCATAGCGGCCTTCGGAAAGGCCAGCATCATGCCCTGGCATCCCCGCCCTCATCCGCTCCACCAGGCGCGGCCGCGACACCAGCCTGGGCCGGACGGGCGGGATATAGAGCTTTGTGGTGAGCAGCGGTTCGGTCATCTCACCTTCTCGACCAGGATAGCAGGTCAGGTCCCTGTTAGAAACTGGACATCCACCCACCATTCTACCGCAGTTGGGAGGAGCCAGCTTGACGTCGCCTCCCGCCTTTGTGACGTTTTCCTGGCATCCGGCTGACTTTGGCAGTCAGCTAGCGTTTCGCGGCGCAAGTAAGCCCACAGTTGTCGCTTGCGATTTGGCGACGGCGTATGCCTGATATGTGTTGATTCAGCGCGAAACACTTTGGCAGTTGGGCGTCAAGGTGTTGGCTTACCATGGTCACCTACGCCCAACTGCAGTAGCCATGCCACCAGGGCTCTCTAGCCTCATTATACAGGAAAATCCCCCAGGTGCATCGGCCACCTGGGGGATTTTGAGGCTAGCCACCTGGCCGATTTTCGCCGTGGCTAACCGTAACTCACAAGCTGTTCACGGAGCAGTTCACTCGCCAGCCGGCTTACCGTGACTCCCTTCTGACGAGCTTGCGCCCGCAGCTTCTTGATCACTTCTTCCTCCAGCTCGACCTCGTAGTGACGGCTCCTGAACTCGCTTTCCAGTTCTACAGTGCGGAAAGCCTCAGGATAGTCTGTCGTATCATGGGTATCCCAGAACTCGGCAGCGTCCTCGTAGCTGTCGAATTCCTCTGGAATTGGATCAATGCCCTTCTTTTTGCTCATGGTAGTATCTCCGCTCAGCCCTGGTCATATCCCGGGCTGAAATCGGCAAGGCTGCAGCTTCGCGCTTGTGAATAAAGAACACCAGCAGATACCTACCCGCTGTTGTCTGTCCATAGGCCACATACAGGTTCTCGCCTCTCACCCGCCCCTTTTCGGCAAACCGAACGTGCGGCTGAGAGAATAGCACCTCCTCAACCTCGTCGGTGGTTACGCCGTGCCTTTCCGCGATCTTGTCGACGAACCTGTCTTTCCAGATGACCTCGTAGAGGCGCAAGACCAACTCCTCGTGCTGGCTGGAAGCCCTATCCGTACAAGATTATAACTCATTCTTCATCGTTCGGCAAGATACAGGTGTGTCAGTTCGGAGGACAATCCGGCTAGCCTGAGCGCAGCGGACTTGTCGGTTGCAGCCCACAGCACGGGAACAGTATCTGGGATACCTCGAGGAGTAGGCTCCTCTATATTTGCTCTATGGCTACGCTGACCCCCACCAGGTCAGTCGATCGGCCGGACATTGGTGGCTTTGAAGGGCGCCCCCAGGATCTCCATCAAGGGTGCCAGGTCCCCCGACACAATGACGCGATCGAGCCAGGTCTGGCGTGTCTCCGGCGATTCCCACTCGGCGATCTCGATCAGCTTGTCCGGATCGTCGAGGATTTCTACGGATGGGCCTGGGCCGCCTCCCCGTTGACCGGTTCCTCCCCCCGACCAGGCAGGGGCGGATCGGGATTGACGATCAGCCGCCGCCAGACAAAGCTGATCAGCCAGACCATGATCAAGAATCCGACGATGCCGGGTGCCCAGGTGCCCAGCGCGCCCAGGAGAAGTCCGCCGGCCGCGGGGCCGATGACGCGGGTCAGGCTCTCGATGGAGGTGGCCACGCCCAGCGCCCCGCCCACCTCCTCGGGATAGATCGACTTGGTGATGGCGCTGTTGATGACGGTGTTCAGGACGCCAGATGCAAGGGCGATGGGGACCAGGACGACCAGCAGAAGGAGGACGTTGGGGGCAAAGGCCCAGCCCAGGAGGGAGACGGTCAGTAGGATGACCGCGCCAAAGATCAGGCGGTTCTCCGGGAAGCGCTTGGCCAACGGGCCGATGGCCAGGCCCTGCACAAGCACGATCAAGAGCCCCACGTAGGCCAGGATGTAGCCGGTCTGGGTGGCGTCCAGTCCGAGGCGGTACTGGGCGTAAAGGGCGAACACGCCGGTGAAGGTGGCAAAGGCCAGGCCGTACCACAGCCGCACGTGGAGCAGGGGACCAAAGCGAGGACGTTTCATTGCCTGCCACAGCTCGGTCAGGCTGAGGATGGCTCTGGCCGGCTGCTTGGCTAATTGGGCCTTGATCTCGTCGGTCAGTGATTCGGGCAGCCAGAGATAGACGGCGATCCAGTTGAGGAAGGCCAGGGCGGCGGCAAAAAAGGCCGGGATGGCGAACCGCCCGCCGGCGCTGAGGGCGCCGCCCACCGCGGGGCCGATGATAAAGCCCAGCCCAAAGGCGGCACCGATGAGGCCCAGCCCCCGGGCCCGGTTCTCCTCGTCGGTGATGTCGGTGATATAGGCCTGGGCCACCGAGATGTTGCCCCCGGTGATGCCGTCCAGGATGCGGCTGGTGAAGAGGATGGCCAGGATGATGATGTTGGTGGCCGTGG
>JASFHU010000472.1:0-4558 GCA_050123055.1 Anaerolineae bacterium | reverse complement strand
GAAGGCTCGGGTCCGGGCGGCCGGGTGACCTCAAAGGATGTAGAGCATGCTCTGGCCGGGACCGGGCGAACACCTGCCGTCATTCCAGCCAGCAGTGCTCCGGCCGGTGGGCAAGCGGATCAGCCACCCTCCCCCGTAACTGGAGGCAGATCTGGTGTCAAAGCCTCACCCAGGGCCCGAGAGATGGCCCAGGAGGCGGGGCTGGATCTGGCGACGGTCGAGGGCACGGGCCGGGAGGGCCGGGTGATGGTGGTCGACGTGGAGCGGGCTATGGCTGAGACTCAGTCCAGGTTTGCGGGCGGTGATCAGCCCACGGCACGTACAGCCGGGGCCCTCCCCCCCGCACCGATGGCCGGCAGCGAGGACACCGTCGTGCCCCTGTCCGGCGCAAGGGGCGTGATCGCCCAGCGCATGGCTGCCAGCGCCCACACCGCCGCGGCGGTGACCACCATGACGCAAGCAGACGCCACAGAACTGGTTCGCCTGCGGGAAGCGCTTGGCAAGGAGTGGAAGACCTCAGTGGGGCTGAAACCCTCCTACAACGATCTACTTGTCGTGATCCTGGCCAAAGCACTGGGCGAATTCCCCTACATGAATGCCCACCTGGTGGGCGAAGAGATCCGGCTGCAGGCAAGCATCAACATCGGGCTGGCAGTCGACACCAAACGAGGCTTGCTGGTGCCTGTGCTCCGTGGGGTGAAGGATATGCTGCTGGCCGACGTGGTCCGTACTTCTCATGACCTGGTCCAGCGGGCACGACGAGGAAAGCTCTTGCCCGACGATCTCCATGGTGGCACCTTCACCCTGTCGAACATGGGCACCTTTGACGTGGAGGCCTCAACGCCGATCATCAATCTGCCAGAGTGTGCCATTCTGGGCGTGGGCCGGATCGCCCCCCGGCCAGCCGCATTCGAGGGCGAGCTCTGCCTGCGCCAGACTGTGACGTTGAGCTTGACCTACGATCATCGCGCCATAGACGGCGCACCCGCCGCACGCTTCCTGGAACGGGTCAAGCATCTGGTCGAACAACCCCAGTTGGCCTTAGTGCGATGACCGGTAATGCGACAGACCGATAGCGCTCAGTGGTTGAAGTGATAGTCGGCTGGGGCGACCTTTCCCACCGGGGCGACATAGATGGCAAACTCTACGGATAGGTAGCGGTATAGACCAGGCTCCAGTCCCCGAACACGATTCAGGAGCAGATAGGTCTCGAAGGGATGGCGCCCGCCAGCCGACGGCACTGTCCGCAAGAGGGCTCGAGCCCTGGCAGCGGCAGGATCCTTTGTCACCAGCCAAGCCCCGAAGGCCTGGGTGGCTTTTCGGTCGATGCCCTGGGTTGCCCACAGCAGGAAGGACAGTTCCTCCATAGTCAGTGGCTCGGCAGTGAATTCTCGCCGGCTTCGGCGGCGCCGGATGGCCTCCATGACGGGCATCTGCCCCAGTGTCAATTCGCCGGCAGGGACCAGCTCGATCAGTGTCGCGTCCTCTGGATATGGCTTCTGCGGTGGGGGCGCGGGCACGCCTAGCCGCTGATCTGTGTCGTGCTCCTTCCAGGCGTCCCATCGATCAGACTTGAGGAACTGGCGAAAAGCCTTCATACTCTTCCTCCACCTTCTATCACGGGGTTGACCAATGTAAACTGGGGCTATGATGAGTGGTACCGCAAGCACGGCAGTCCGGCCCTGCCGGCCCGCCAACGGTCCTATTGTGCAGTGGAAGGCAGCTTTTGTCAAGCGGGCAGTTCCCTACTGATACCCGGCCGGGGTATTGACAGATGCAGCAAGTTCATGTATAATGAACGTAAGCGCTTACGTAGTGTTTACCAGAGATTTGCATGAGCCAGAGAGCGATCACGCAAAAGGAACTGGCCAGGCGACTGAACGTATCGATCGCGACGGTGTCGCGGGCGTTGAACGATCAGCCTGGCGTCAGCCCGGACGTTCGTCAACAGATCCTTCGCCTGGCCAAGGAACTGGGCTACAGTCCGGACATCCGGGCGCGCAGCCTGGCGACCTCCTTTACGCATACGGTCGCTTTTGTCGTCCACGACGATCACGCCGCCGTCGAGGATCCCTTCTACCCGGTCATCATGGCTGGCGCCGAGGCCTACCTCTCACAGCACAACTACCATACCCTGCTTACCACTGTCGACGAGCAGGTCATGGCCCGCCCACGGGACTTTTCAGTCGTCAATCAGAAGCGGGTGGACGGCTTGATCCTGGCCGGTCCCGACATCTCGGCCAGCTTTATCCTGAGCCTGGTTGCGACAGAGATCCCCCTGGTGCTGGTGGACAACTGCCTGCTGCAGACGGCGGTCAATTGTGTCCTCAACGACGACGAAGGGGGTGCTTATGCGGCCACGCGCTGTCTTTTGGATCATGGGCACAGGCGCATAGTGTTTCTGTCAGGTCCCCAGGAGTGGGTGAGCAGCAGGGACCGGATGCGCGGCTACCAGCGCGCGGTGGAGGAGGCGAGTCTGGAAGCGCTGATCTTGCACGGGACGGAGACGACCATCGATAGTGGGAGGGACTTGATGGACCAGGCTCTGGAACGATGGCCCGACCTGACGGCGGTGTGCGCGGTCAACGATGCGGTGGCTATCGGCGCCATCCGGACAGCAGCCAGGGCAGGGCGCCGGATACCGGAGCATCTATCGGCCATGGGATTCGACGATATCGGTTGGGCGGCGATGAACGAGCCGCCGCTGAGCACGGTACACGTATTCAAGCACCGCATGGGCGAACTGGCTGCCCAACGCCTTCTGGACGACATCCGAAACCCTGACGCACCTGCGGCCAAGACGATTGTCTCGACCGAGTTGGTGTTGCGTGATTCATGCTGCAACCGAGTCTAGTCCTGCCGCTGGCTTAAGGGGAGGCGGCAGCGGAGCCGTAGAGCCGGGAAAGGAGGTGATAACATCCAGCCTAATTGACGTTTAAGCAGATGTCCGATCGATCTGGTTCGGAGCGAGTTCACGAGAAGGAGGATGAGGAAATGAAGAAGGAAGTATGGTCGATTCTACTGACGCTGATCGTGGTCACCAGCCTGGTGCTGGTTGCCTGTGGCGCCACCCCGGAGCCGGAAGAGCCGGCTGCGCCGGAGCCGACAAAGGAAGAAGCCAAGGCTGAGCCCACCAAAGCACCCGAGCCCGAGAAGCCGGCAGAGAAGGTGCAGATCAAGCTGGCGACCTGGGCCGGGGTGGACGAAGCCAACGAGCTGCAAGCAATCCTGGACGAGCTGAACGCTGCATCGGACACCTACGAGATCGTCCAGGAGTCGAGCCCGGCGGAGTACTGGACCAAGCTCCAGACTACGGTAGCCGCCGGAACCGCCGCCGACCTGTTCTGGATGGACCTCGGCAATCTGCCAGATTTCGCCGAAAAGGGCGCCTTGCTGGACCTCACCGACTATTTGGCGGGAGATGATCATCCGGCGGCCGATCTGGACGACTACTTTACCGGGGCGCTGAGTGGCTTTACCTTTAATGGCAAGAACTATGGTCTGCCCTGGATCGCCATGCCGGTGATGCTTTACGTCAACCTGGACCACGCCGAAGCGGCAGGCTTTGACGTCGAGACCATCAACGACTGGGACTGGGACACCTTCCAGGAGGCCTGCGTGGCCATGACCATGGACGGCGCGGGCAACCATCCGGGCGACGACAGCTTTGACGCCGCCGACGTGGCCCAGTACGGATTCAGCGTGGTGCCTGGCTGGCCGCCGGTGCAGATGTGGGTCTGGCAGGCGGGCGGCGAGGTGATCAGCGAAGACTATAAGACATCGCCCATCGACTCGCCCGAGGCCATCCAGGGTGCCCAGTACCTGGGGGACCTGATCAACAAGTACCTGTGCGCGCCCGAGCAATCGGTCATCAGCGAGCGGGGCTTTGGTGAGATGATGAAGAACGGCCAGGTGGCTATGTTCATGGGTGGCGCCGCAGACGACTTTGAGCGCACCGAAGGCATGAATATCAAGGCCTTCCTCCTGCCCCAGGGACCTGAGAACCGCCAGACCTGGGCCTGGATCGGGGGCATGAGCATCTTCTCCGGGACCGAGAACCCCGACGTTGCCTACGAGGCCTTTGTGGACCTGTCGCAGGCCATCCACAAGTGGAAGGTGCCTGCGCCACGCGAGTCGCTGGCGACGAGGGAGGGCATCATCGCCGCCACCCCGTACAAGGAGGTTTCGGCGGACAATATCGTGGCCAACATGCCACACATGCGGGCCGCACGTTACTATCCCGGCTACTCCCAGTGGTCCACGGTATACGGCGAGCGCTTTGTCGACCCGCTGGTCCGCGGTCAGGATGACGCCGCGACACTGGCGCCCGAAGTGCGGCCACTGCTGGAAGATACGCTGGCCGGCATCGAGGTGCCTCCCAAGGTGGAGGAGCCGGAGGAGCCTATCGAGAAGGCACAGATCAAGCTGGCGACCTGGGCCGGGGTGGACGAAGCCAACGAGCTGCAGGCCATCCTGGACGAGCTGAACGCCACAGCGGACACCTACGAAATCGTCCAGGAGTCGAGCCCGGCGGAGTACTGGACCAAGCTCCAGACTA
>JASFHU010000471.1:0-4567 GCA_050123055.1 Anaerolineae bacterium | reverse complement strand
CGGGCGGCCTGCCCTGGTGGAACGACCGCGTCTTCTACGAGGTCTTTGTGCGTAGCTTCTCCGACAGCGACGGCGACGGCATCGGCGACCTGCAGGGCCTGATCGACAAGCTGGACTATTTGAACGACGGCGATCCTGACACCGACGACGACCTGGGCGTGACCGGCATCTGGCTCATGCCCGTGGCCCAGTCGCCCAGCTATCACGGCTACGACGTGGTGGACTACCGCCAGATCGAGGAGGACTATGGCACCAACGAGGATTTCAAGCGGCTCGTTGAGGAGGCCCACCAGCGGGGCATCGCCGTAATCGTGGACCTGGTGCTGAACCACACCTCTAGCGAGCATCCCTGGTTTCTTGAGGCCCAGAAGTCCGGTTCGGAGCGTGAGAACTGGTACATCTGGGTGGAGGAGCCTCCCTTTGCCTCCGGCCCCTGGGGTGCTCCGGCCTGGCACAAGGATGGTTCCCGCTACTATTATGGCCTCTTTTGGGAGGGGATGCCCGACCTCAACTATCGCAACGGCGCGGTGACCGAAGAGATGTACGACGTGGCCGGGTTCTGGCTGGATGAGATGGGCGTCGATGGCTTTCGCCTGGACGCCATCCAGCACCTGGTGGAGGAGGGCGAGGTGCAGGCCAATACGCCGTCGACCCGGGCCTGGCTGGAGGGCTTTTACCGGCTGGCTCACTCGGAGGCCAGCGATGCGATGCTGCTCGGCGAGGTCTGGACCGAGACCGACGAGGTGGTGAAATACATCGGCGACAAGGTGGACGTGGCCTTTGAGTTCGACCTGGCCGGCGCCATCCTGGAGAGCGTCTGGCGCGAGAACCGGGCGGCGGTACAGACGGCCCAGCAAAAGGTACTCGACGCCTACCCCCAGGGCCAGTACGCGACCTTTTTAACCAATCACGACCAGGAGCGGGTGATGAACCAGCTCCGCGACGACCTGGAGAGGGCCAAGGTGGCGGCCACGCTGCTCCTCACCAATCCGGGCGTGCCCTTTATCTACTATGGCGAAGAGGTGGGGATGCGCGGCGCCAAGCCCGACCCGCGCATCCGGACGCCGATGCCGTGGGATGGGTCCGAGACGGCCGGGTTCACGACTGGGACGCCGTGGGAGAAACTGGACGCGGCCTACGAGACGCGGAACGTGGCCGCCCAAGAGGGCGATCCCGATTCTCTGCTGAGCCACTACCGGCAGCTCATCCGGCTGCGCCAGGATCAACCGGCCCTGCGCGCCGGCGACATGGTCCTGGTGGGCAGCGACTCGCAGCCGGTGTACGCCTTTTTGCGCTACACAGACGATGAGACGGTGCTGGTGGTGGTCAACCTGTCGTCCGAGCCGGTGGAAGAGTACGCGCTGGCACTGGAGCAGGGGCCGCTGAGCGGCACCATGAGCGCAACGCTGCTGCTGGGCGAAGGCGAGGTCAGCGCCCCGGCCGTCAACGGGGAGGGAGGGTTCGACGGTTACAGACCCTTACCGGTGCTGCCGCCGCAGAGCAGCACGATCATCCGGTTGGGGCCTTGAGCTTGAAGGGACAAGCATGGAGAGGAAGGTAGAAACCGTCTAGACCTGACAGGTTTTCTAACGAACTCCGGTTCGCCCTGTCAGGTCTCTCGAGTGCATTGGAGAATCTGCCCATGAACCAGCTAAAGGTATGGACGAGGGTGTCACGCGAGGGGGAATACAAGTTTGGTGGCACTTACGTCGACCGCAGTCTGTGGACCGAGATCCTGGTCGACGACGAGTTGCTCCTGGACTTTGAGGGCCTGTGGCTGGCGGTGGACCTCGGCCAGCTTGCCCTGAGCCTGCAGGGCGATGGCGAATTCTTTATCATCACCTGCACCTGTGGGGTGGCCGGGTGTGCCGGGCTGACGAGAGGTGTCCAGGTGATTCATGACGGAAAGAATGCACAGTGGGTGGTCCGACAGCCAGGACCGACGCGAACGTTTGTCTTTGAAGGCGAGGCCTACGCCAAGGCCATCAAGCAGGGCCTGGCGCACTTCGAGCAGCGCTGCGTCGAGCATCCGGGCATGGAGCCGGTGCCGAGGCAAAACCGGTACCTGCTGGGCAAGATTGGGGACTTGGCCGGGCGGCCGTAGGTGCTCGGCGACTGGTTGAGATGGCCCTGGTCGTGATTCCGGTTTGCCATGCGCCAGGCATGGAAAATGCGCCCGAAGCATCAAACGAGCTGCCGCTTCATTCCTACCTTCGACTCGGCCCAGTGTACGACGGAAATCGATAGCCCGGAGAGTATCGCCATGCCGGCAACCAGCGGGAGTACCGTACCGTTGTAGCTCTGACCGATGATTGCACCTAGGGGCATGGAGATGAAGGTGGATAGTGAACCGACCACTGCAGCCCCGATCCCGGCTAGATGACCCAGCGGCTCCATGGCCAGGGAATTCTGGTTACCAAACAGGATCCCGATGCAAAAGAAGGTGGCCATGATATAGGCCATCAAGAGCCATAAGGGCGGCTGTCCGGCAGCCAGCAGGGCGATCGTGAGGGCAAGGATCGAAAGCCCGACCACAAGTATGAGCGACCACCGGACCAGGAAACGCATGCCGAAGCGCATGACCAGGCGTGTATTGAGCAACGATGCCAACCCCACTGAGCCAGCATTGACGGCAAAAAAGATCGGGAAAAGCTCTCCCAGGGCGTACTGTTCCTGAAAGATCTGCTGGCTGGAATTCAGGTAGCCGAGAAAGGCCCCGCTTATCAGGCCGGCCGAGACGGTGTAGCCTATTGCCGTTCGATTTCTCACGATTTCGAGCGTGGCCTCAAAGATCCGCCGTAGCGAAAACGGTGCTCGATGTTCCGGGGCCAATGTCTCCGGAATTCGGAGCCCGAACCAGACCAGGGTGGCAAGCGCCAGCAGCACAAAGCTGGCAAAGATGCTGCGCCAGCCTGAGAACAGCAGGATGGCTTGTCCCAAAGTAGGCGCGAGCATGGGTACCAGGATGAACACAGTCATGACGAACGACATCACCCGGGCCATGGCCCGGCCCTCGTACCGATCTCGCACCAATGCCAAGGTGACTGCGCGCGGCGCCGAAGCCCCTAATCCTTGCAGCAAGCGCCCCACGAGCATCACGGTAAAATTGGCCGCAGCAGCCGACAGGAGAGCACCGGCAATGTATAAAGCATAGCCGGCATAGAGTGCCGGTTTGCGCCCAATGCTATCTGAAAGCGGCCCAAAAAACAACTGCCCGAAGGCCAAACCCAGGAAGAGTATAGAGATCACCAACTGCCGGTCGTTGGCATTCTGGACACTCAGATCGCTACCGATCTGGGGAAGGGCTGGCAGCATGGCGTCGATGGATAATGCGGTGAGCGACATGATCAAGGATACGAGGATGACAAATTCTGCGAAGGAAGGTCCGGCTTTTTCTGTTTTCAAAGTCATGTCTTGATACCTTGCTGGCCAGATACTCACGTCAGGACCACCCATGAGGTGATTCCCAGTGGAGGGCTCTTGACAGAAGCGGGCAACATTGTACCACAGCTTCGCTTCAGGGTCGAATCTCGGTCCTGGCAAGTGCGCACCACACAAAGACTCCAGGTTTCCCCGGAGTCTCAATTGCGCGGAACCGCCTTTGATGCTGCAATCTGAGCCAGACGATTGCGGGCTAGCCGCCCAGTTCTTTCGACATAAATGCTGCACATGCCGACGGCATCCTGTGGTGCCCCCTGAGCAAGTCGAGGGGCCTAGTCGAAACATGCGCCTTGAGGGCGGCTTGGTTGGATCAAACTAGGTGGCGGTGAGCGTCGGCGCGCTCAGCGCAAATACCCTCTCCGCGTAGCCCCGCAGACGTTGCTCGGCGTCGGGATCGGCCTCAAGCGCCGCGTAGGGCAGGATGGTGCCCTGCCAACCGTTGGTGTGCCAGCTCGCGCCCTCGGGCAGTGCCTGGCTCAGCAGTTCATCCTCCTCGAACGGCCAGGGGTTGCTGTAAAAGTAGGGCGCAGTCTCCAGGCCGCCGGGGAAGAAGCCCAGGTTCAGTTGGGAGCGGTATTCCTGACGCTCTCCATTCTCCTCGTACACCTCCACCCGGCTGCCGAACCACTCGAAGGCCAGGTCAAAGCCGTGCGGCCAGAGCTGCACAGGCCCCCGCTCGCCAGGCAGCGTGGCCCGGTGCTGTTTGAAGATGCGGTCGGCTTCCACCAGGGCCTTGAGAAACTCGCCCACCAGCCGGCGGTCGTATTCGCGTCGATCGTGGTTTTCGAACCGGGCCCGATCGTACTCGCCCGCCAGGCCCAGCTCGGCCACCTCGCCCAGCACTCGGTCGCCCATCTCCGACGAGGACGTGCCCCCGGCCATGGCAAAGGACGCCACACGCTCGCCGTTGGCGGTGAGCACGATCTGATGCGCCACCAGGTCCATCTTGAGGCGCAGCGCCCCGCCATCGGGCAGGGCCACCGGGTCGGTGATCAAGCCGTCGGGTCGTACCTTGAGGCTGACGTGCCACCACTGGGGATGGAACTCGCCGTGGGCGCGGGGGACTGCCGCGACCACGTGGCTGTAGAGTTGCAGGGTCTGACGGGTCGGCTCAAAGCCGGCCAGC
>JASFHU010000470.1:0-4591 GCA_050123055.1 Anaerolineae bacterium | reverse complement strand
TGTGGGCTCTGGTCCATCCCATATCCGAGCCCTCACTCGACTGGTGGAGCATGAAGGTCCCAGGCTTTACCCCAGGCAACGGCGTGTTGAGGCTGCAGTCGAAACAGATCCGGCCCTGGCTGGAAAAAGAATTCGGCATCAAGGCCCTTTCGTTGCCCTACCAGATCGAGTACGGCGGGGCTTTTCTCAAGGATTCCGCCCATCTGGCTGGCCTGGGGATAATCGGCAAAAGCAACCTCCTGGTCACGCCGGAATTTGGGACCCGCGTCCGTCTCCGGGGAATGTTCATCGAGGCCGAGCTCGAGCCAACCGGCCCCCTGGTCGACTTTGACCCCTGCAACGGCTGCGACATGCCCTGCCACCAAGCCTGCCCCAGAGATGCATTCCGCAGCGGGTCTTTCGAGAGACCGTACTGCAAGGAGGAAAACGACGAACGGTATGCCAACGAGGAACTGCTCGATGGTTCCATCATGGGCATCGAGGAAGCCAGCATGGTCATGAAGCCCTGCCGCTACTGCGAGCTTGCCTGCCCCGTCGCACAGGAGCCCGTCCAATGATAGATCTGACCAAAAGAAGAGCCAGCATCCAACCGATAAAGTCGAAACTAAAGATCGGCATTCTGGACGACGACGAGATTAAGGGGATAAACCAGACCGCCTACGACATCCTCGAAGAGGTCGGGATCTCTATCCCCTCGGACAAGGCGTTGGCGATCTTTGCCGACGCCGGCGCCAATGTCGATTTTGCCACAAAGATCGTCAAGATCCCGGCGCAGTTGGTGGCCGATTCCCTCAAAACAGCCCCGCGGCGATATACCCTGTGCGGCAGACGGCCAGAGCTCGACGCCGACATCGGCGGCGATGAGGGCACCTATTTCTATTGCAGCGGCGAAGCGCCCAAGATCGTCGATCTGGAAACAGGGCAGAGACGCCACTCGGTCAAGCGTGATATCGAAAAGATGGCCACGTTGGCCGATTATCTGCCCATCGTGTCCCTGATCTGGCCGACGGTCAGCGCCCATGACAAAGGGGTTACCGCGCCGCTCCATGGCGTCGAGGCCTGCTTTAACCACACAGAAAAGCACGTTCAGACCGAGTCGGTGATGGACGAGATCTCGGCCCGGTACGCCATCGAGATGGCTTCCGTGGTGGCTGGCGGCCGGGACGAGCTGAAAAAGAGACCGATCCATTCGCTTCTCCTGTGTGCCATCCAACCGCTGGCCCAGGACAGGGGCGGGATCGAGTCGGCCATCGTCTACGCTGAGGCCGGCCTGCCGGTAGGGATCATGTCCATGCCCACTCTGGGACTGACCGGCCCGCCCTATTCAGCCGGTTCCCTGGCCACCGCCCTGGCCGAGGTGCTCAGCGGTTGTGTGCTGACGCAGATTATCAATCCCGGAACCCCAAACTTTGTGTCGATCATTCCCTCTGTCTTTGATCCTCGGACGGCGGACTACTTTATGGGCTCAGCGCCTGCCCAGATCACCAGCGCCGCCGCCGTCCAGCTTGCCCATGCCAACGGGCTGCCGATTACGGCCTGTCTATCCTTCGGCGGCAGCCAGTGGAAGCTGAACAACTGGCAGGCCGGGATCGAGAACCTCTACGTGCACCTCCTGGCGGTGATGGCCGGGGCGGACATGTCCTTTGGCCCCAGCGGCATGATAGAGGCTGTGAGCCTGCTGGACATGAGACGGATCTTTTTCGACCGGGAGATCCTGCAGGTCATTGATATCATCACCAACGGATTTGAGGTCAACGACCGTACCTTGGCCTTTGACCTGGTACAGGACGTCGGTCCCCGGGGCATGTTCCTGGCAAACCAACGCACCCGCGAGGAGGTGCCAAACCTCTGGCCGCCTTCAATCCTGTTCGAGCATTCACGGGAATCAGGGGAAAAGTACAGGAACCCCGTCGAGGTCGCGGAGGAGGCTATTGAGTGGATCCTGTCAAACCACCAGCCTGCCCCACTGCCGGAGGACGTCAAGCAGGAGCTTGGCAAGATCCTGGCTGCTGCCGAACAGGATGAGGAGTTGAGGAAAAGTCTGTACCATGCAGGGTAGCAACAGGCTCGCCGTCATCGGGGCGGGCACGATGGGACACGGCATCGCCCAGGTCTTTGCTCAAGCCGGCCTGCAGGTCACCCTGACCGATAGCAATCCGCAGGTTCTGGGCACGGCGATCCAGCGCATCCAGGCCAACCTCGAGACTTGCCTCGGGCGCAGCTCTGTCAACGGCGACAGGGCTGCGCCCATCCTTCAGCGCATCACGATCACGTCCAATCTGGCTGAAGCAGTTTCCCAATCCAACGTGATCGTGGAAGCCGTCTTTGAAAGCCTCGACGTCAAGCACAAGGTCCTGCGCCAACTGGAGGAACACAGCCCAGCCGGGGCCATCATCACCAGTACCACCTCTAGCTACCGCGTCCGCGACATGGCGCTGGCGCTGAGGCGCCCGGAACGGTTCCTGGTGGCACACTTTTGGAATCCGCCCTATCTGATTCCCGTCGTAGAGGTGATGCCTGGCGATCGCACCTCTGCCCAGGCCGTCGAGACGACCTTCACCCTCCTCAAAGATGCGGGCAAAGTTCCAGCCCTGGTTAAGCAGGATACGGCTGGTTTCGTTGGCAATCGCCTCCAGCACGCCTTGCGCCGGGAAGCCATCGCCATCGTCGCCCAGGGCATCGCCAGCCCCGAGGACGTGGATCTGATCGCCAGGCTGAGTTTCGGCCTTCGCCTGCCCCTGGTGGGCCCGCTGGAGACGGTCGACCTGGGCGGGCTGGATCTCACCCAGGCGATTCAAGCTTACCTGCTGCCCGACTTGGATCGTTCTACCGGGCCCCAGCCACTGATCCGGGACAAGGTCGCGCGCGGCGAGCTGGGAGCCAAAGCAGGCCAAGGATTCTACGATTGGACTCCGGCTCGTATCGCGAGCGTCATCCAGCGGCGCGACGAGGCCCTTTTGGAAATGGTGAACCGGTTGCAGGCCCGCGGTTTCCTGGGAACCAAGCCTCACCAGCCAGGCTCTTCCGCTCCGAGCCAGGGTGGAGAGCAGGAGAAGGGGTAGCTGGCGTGAGCAGATCGTTCAAGGGACGGGCACTCCTTCCGGGTGACCTGGAGGGCGAGGCGGTAGTGTCCCGCTCAGGGTTCAATACCTACGCCAGTTTCTTCACCAGCATCCACACCCAGGTGGAGGCAGCGCGGTGCGATGACAGCGGCAACCCCGATCTCTATGGCAAGGTCCTCAGCGGGAAGGTGATCTGCCTGCCCCAGACCACCGGCTCTACTTCGGCCGGGGCCGTCTGGCAGCGCCTGGTACACCTGGGCGTGGCCCCCAAGGCCATGCTCTTTTCCCAGACGATCGATTCCCTGGCGGCGGGAGGACTCATTGTAGCCGACCTGTGGGCCGGAAAGCGGATCTATGTTGTCGATCAACTGGGGGACGAATTCCTGAGAACGGTCCGCGATGGTGATCTCGTTGAGATACGAAAGGATGGCACGGTGAAGATCCATGTTTGAGCTGATTCTTTTCGGCGGCTTGCTGATCGACGGCACGGGAGCGCCCCCACGCCGTGCAGACGTGGCGGTAGCGGACGAGCGTGTTGTCGCCATTGGCGACCTGGGACAGCGTGAATCCCGGCGAGCCATCGATGTCTCTGGCCTCCTGGTCACGCCCGGCTTTATCGACATCCACGCCCATTCTGAGGTACCGTTGCTCGTCGATCCCCGGGCCGCGTCCAAAGTGCGCCAGGGGGTCACCAGCGAGATTTCGGGCATGTGTGGCCTGTCTGCTGCACCACTGAACGGACAGGCAAGAGCCGAGTTCGCCGTCTGGGCTTCTCGACTAGGCCTGGAGCCTGGCTGGACCGCGCTGGCTGAGTACCTGGAGCTCCTCGAAAGCACGGGCCTGGTCCTCAACTTTGGCACTCTATGCGGCCATGGCAATCTGCGCAACGCAGCAGTGGGTAGCGCCGCCAGGCCGCCCACGCCGGCCGAGCAGGATGCCATGGCCCGGATGCTGACCCAGGCTCTGGAGGAAGGGGCGCTCGGCCTGAGCAGCGGTCTCTTTTACACACCCGGCTCCTATGCCGACGTAGCAGAGCTGGCCACGCTTGGCAAGGTCGTGGCGGAACACGGTGGGCTCTACGATACCCACATCCGCAACGAAGGACGGCGCCTGGAGAAAGCGTTGCAGGAGGCGATTGAGGTCGGCCGGGCCTCCGGTGTTGCAGTACAGATCTCGCACCTAAAACTGGCCAGCCGTGACCACTGGGGACAGGCCGAGCGATTGCTGGACTACCTGGATGCTACTCGCGCCGGTGGACTGGATCTGGGCTGGGACCAGTACCCCTATGCCGCTGCCGCCACCACCCTGGACGCAGCCGTGCCACCCAAGTACCATGGCGGCGGCATGGCCGCGCTCCTGCAACGACTGCATGATCCACAGCAGCGTGCCCAGATCGCCCAGGCCATGGTCAGCGACACCGATGGGGACTGGGAGAACATGACTGGGGAGTCGGGGTGGGACAACATATTGCTCTCCTTCCATCCCACCCGGCCCGAGCTGGCCGGACGCACCCTGGCCGACATCGCGGC
>JASFHU010000469.1:0-4608 GCA_050123055.1 Anaerolineae bacterium | reverse complement strand
CACTAGCTCGTAGGCCAGAGATTTCACAGTGGTGGGGATGGCGCCCGCTTGGTACATGCGCCGCAAGGCAGGTCCGGGGTGTGGCTCTGTGGTAAAGAGACCGTCCTCCAGCAGAAACACCTGGTATCCCATGCGCAGCAGCCCCAGCACAGACTGCATTACGCACACGTCGGTCTCGGCTCCCGCCACGGCGAACTGCTGCACCGGAAGCCGCTTGAGGGCCTGGCTGATGGTCCATTCCCGGGTGAGGTCGTAGGTCTTTTTGGTGAACCGTTGACCGTGCACTGGGAACACGGCCTCCAGTCTCTCGGGCAGCTCCCCGTGGCTGGCCACCGGATCCTCAAAGGTAGCGACCACCGGCAGCTCCAGCCAGCCGGCCAGCATCAACAGATGCTCCAGCCGGACCAGGATCGGTTCTCGCCGGTCGTCATCGCCGGGAAAGGCATACTCCCAGAAGCCAGGTTGGGCGTCGATCAGCAGCACGCCGAGCTGTGAGCTCTCAACTCCAGGAACCGTCATCGTTTCCTCCACTAAAAGTAGGACTCGATCTTGCCCCTGCGCCGGACGTCGACCGTGGCACAGTGAAAGCCCCCGCCGATCGTCTCAAAGTGCCAAAAGCTGCATGGAATGGGCTTAAAGCCCCAGTCCTTGAATGTCTGGATCAGTGTGTCCTCGCCTTTGGAGACGATGACCCGTTCCTCATCCAGCATCAGGACGTTCATGCTGATCCAGCGGCTACAGTTGTACATGGGGTGGCTCTCGGGCATGAGGGGCTCGGGGCAGACCAAGATGTCCCACCCGCTCTCCTCGAACATCTCGGGCACCTTCTGTATCCGGTCGGGGTTGATCAGCAGCTTGCCGGGCGCCAGGGGGTAGAACGTGGCGTCGATGTGCATGGGGTGCGTGTCGTACACCTCCACCTCGTGGACCCGGTACTCGGGGCCCAGGTGCCGCTGCAACCAGTCGATGCCGAACCGGTTGCAGCAACTGCTCTGGGCAATAAAGATATCCCGGCCGCATTTGATGGCGTCGGCCGCGTCAAAGAGAGGCTCGTTCTCGGTGAGGATGGTGCGCATCGGCTCCCCCTCCTTGGGGGCGACGAATCCCTCCACGTAGCTCTGCGCCCCCAGTTGGGGGCGCGGCGCCGACACCCAGCGGGCGCCAGCGCGGAAATACTCTTTGCACAGGTCCTTGTAGGCGTGATTTTCGTGGTAGCGCGACCGCCAGCCCATGGGCGCCTCGATGATCTGGTCGCCGATAATGAACAGCACGTCGCGGGGCATCAGGGCGTAACAGCCGCTTTGGATCTCAAAGTCGGGCGTGGAGTAGGCCCGGCTGAAGTCGTACGGTGTGGGGCGGCGGACGGTTACCCCCTCCGCCTCGAGGATGTACACCAGCTCGTCCACGTCCCGCTGCGCGGCATCCAGCAGCTCCTGGGGCCACGGGCTCCCGCCGTGCTTCTTGAAGAAATTCCACAGGTCTTCGCCGTGGAGTGTGGCCTCCATGACCACGTCCCAGGGTGGGACCAGGGCGCCCTCGACGGTGCCGACGATGATCTCTTCCAGTGGGTCCCATTCGTTGTGGGTGCTGACGACCGGCATCTGTGCGTCCGCCATCGGCTCCTTCCTCCCCCGGTGGATCGCTGGCCGCGGCAGGTGACAGGCAGGCACTGCCGGTCAGCGGTGGTGAGTCATTGTACCCTGCCTATGGCGAAAAGTCAATCGATATGCATGGAATCCTCACCCCGATCCCCCAAGTTGGGGATGACAAACTTGGGATTGGCAGCTATAATGAACCCACGCTTGGCCGAGCCATCGGGCTTATGGTCGAAAGCGCCATCGATAGCTTCTGCTTAACGTGAAAGGAAGGGAGAATGAAGGATACCAGCCACCGCTCGAACCCGGACCCGTGGAACGACAGCCTGGACGGCGAGTACCTGTGGTCCAACGTCAATTTCGGCGAGGCCGTAACGGAAGTGATGACCCCCCTGAGTTGGACCGTGCTCAAGCTCATCTTTGATCAGTGGGTACTCCACCCCGGGCATGGCACCGCCGGCAACATCGGCGGGCGCCCCTACCTCAATATCAGCCTCTTTGTATCGGTTTTGCAGGCCCTGGGTCGGAGCCGCCAGGACGTGCTCGAGCTCCTGGAGGGTACTCTGTACATGCACCTGCCAGACGGGATCGAAATCCCCCTCCTTCCGATGCCCAAGAGATCGTTGCCGTCCATCCTTTGGGCCGTGGTCCGAACGCGGCTCCGCGAGCGGGGGGGCGCCAAGGGCCTGCCGGCCTACCTGGCAACCAATGCGGTGCGCTGCAGCCAGTTGCGCTGCAGGATCCGGGAGGCCGCAGACAAAAAGGAGCTCCTGGCGCTCTGGCAGGGTCGGATCTGCCCCCACGTGACCGGAAGCGTCTGGCATGTCATGGGCAGCGCCTCCTCCTCGGCCGCACACACCATGGGCCTGCGACGCGCATTGGAGGATCTGGTCGGGCCGGACGATGCCCAGGTGCTCATTTCAACCCTGAGTAAAGGCTCAGGCTCGAGTAATGGTTCGGGCGCGAGCGATAGCTCGGGTCTGCTGGCGAGCCTGGGACCGGTGGTCGGGATCGCCCGGCTGGCGCGCGGCGAGATGGACCGCGATGACTATCTGGAGAGATTCGGACACCGGGGTCCTCACGAATTCGAGCTCTCCTACCCCCGGCCGGCTGAGGATCCTGACTGGCTCGACCGGGAACTGGCCCGGTTCCGGGAGAACCCGGTGGATGTGGACGGGCAACTGGAGGGACAGCGGGCCGATTTTGGGGCTGCCTGGGCGCGCTTTCAGACCCGCTATCCCGACCAGGCGGATACCATGCGCAAGCGGATCGACAAAGCCGCCGGATGGGCGCGCAGGCGCGAAGCGGTCCGTTCGGAGTATGTGCGCGATCGCTGGTTGGTCCGGACTTTTGCCCTGCGCGCGGGCGAGTTGACCGGCCTCGGGGACGACGTCTTTTTCTTGACCCTCGACGAACTGTTGGATCTGCTCTCGGGGGACGCGACCGCCGTCGCGTCCATCCCGGCGCAGAGGGAGACCTACGAACGGTACAGGGCCTTGCCGTCCTATCCATCCATCATCGTCGGCCGGTTCGACCCCTTTCAGTGGGCAGCCAATCCCAACCGGCAGCCCGATCTCTTTGACGCTCGAGCCCCTGGGCGCAAACAGGAGCCCCAACCGGGCAGCGCGAACCTTATCAGCGGGTCCCCGGGCTCCTCGGGCCGGGTCGAGGGCCTGGTGCGGCGACTGGACCACCCGGAGAATGGCGACCAGTTCCAGGCCGGTGAGGTCCTGGTCGCCAAGCAGACCGACATTGCCTGGACGCTGCTCTTTCCCCGCGCGGCGGCTGTGGTCACCGACGTTGGGGCGCCGCTGTCCCACGCGGCCATTGTGGCCCGCGAACTGGGGATCCCGGCCGTGGTCGGCTGTGGCGACGCCACCATGCGCCTGAAGACGGGCGACCGGGTGCGGGTAGATGGCGGGCGGGGGACGATAGAGATTCTCCGTGAAGAGTGAGATGAGCGTGAACACTTGCGGGTTCATCCGTGGCGTGTGCTGCTACTCCGGCTGGAATGACACCAGCAGTTCTATCGATCTCTGCTCGTGCTGGACAACAGTCCAGCACACCTGGTAGCAATGCGAGGACTGTGGTCCTCGCGGAGCCGGGGACGAATCTCGCCGTGTCATTGCGAACAGGCGGGCCAGATTGACCCCTTGATCTTCTCCCAACCAGCAATCATACTGGACCTGTACGCGGGGTCCGTGTATGCACCTGGAGATTGACCTGTCGGGCAAGCTGCGGGTCCATTATCCGGATGCTCCTCGATGGGAGGAGGGGGAGTATGTCACCCAGCATCGCGCTGACCGTGGCCAAGGCCCTGGTGAGGGGCAAGCTCCATCTGGGCACCGACACGCCGGCCGCACACTTTGTCCAGGCCGTGCAGGAGCATGCGCCCGACGTGGTGGCCATGTCGGCCCTGATGACGACGACGATGCTGGCCATGTCCGAGGTGGTCAGCGGGCTGGAGCAGGCGTGGCTGCGGGACCGCGTCAAGGTCATCATCGGCGGCGCGCCGGCGTCGGTCAAGTTCGCCGCGGAGATCGTCGTGGATGCTTATGCTGCCACCGCCCCCGAAGGGGTGGCGGTGGTGAGGGCGCTGCTCAGGGACTGAATCCCTCACGATGGTGCATGGGGGCGCCTTCTGTGGTATCACACCCTGGAGTCCAGTCCTACCCGGCGGTACGGCGGGTGGTGCATTGGACATTGGACCAAACAAGGGAGGGGGACCGTGCTCAAACAGATGCTGCTTCTGACTGTGGTGGTCTGCCTGGGTCTTGTGCCCATCACCTGCGGCGGAGATGGTGCGCCGGCCGAGCCAAGCAAGATCACGGCCTTTTCACCCTCGCCCGAGGGCGGAGACCCTGTGGCCTCTGCTTCGGTCGACGTGGCCTTTGGAGAGGCCAAGCTCCTGGAAGGGACCACCTGGGTCCTGTCCGAGGTATCATAGTCGTCGGGAAAGGCCAGGAGAATCTTAAACTCCTGGCCGACAATGGATGAGCGGAGTACTCGGGCC
>JASFHU010000468.1:0-4623 GCA_050123055.1 Anaerolineae bacterium | reverse complement strand
ACTCCACTGCAAAAAGGTCAGTGGCGTAGTGTATGTTGTGTGTGCGCTTCGCGCACACACAACATACACTACCTTTTTGCCCTTTTTGCAGGGCATTCAATACTCGAGTGATTGCCCGGGCTGAGGTTAAGGTTAAGGTTGAGGTTGAGGGCCGACGGGCCACTCGCACCTGATGGTCGTTCGCGCCTTTCGCCCCATTTCGCGAGTCTCGTGGTCCAAACCCTCCCGCCCGCATCCCCATAAACAAGTGTCAATCTCTCGTCATCTGTCACTCGTCCCTCGTTCTCCGCCTTTCGTCACACATCCATCGTCCATCATCCGTGGTCATTCGTCCATCGTTCATCGTCCACCATCCCCTCTCCAATCTCCAATATCCAATCTCCCTCCTCCCCGGAGCTTGACACTCCCCGGAATCGCGCTATACTGTCCAGGCACAGTCTTTCCAAAGGAGGCTCGCATGAAGCGGACGATACGGGCGCCCCAGGGCTCCCAGTTGACCTGCAAGAACTGGCTCATCGAGGCCCCATACCGCATGCTCCAGAACAACCTGGACCCCCAGGTGGCCGGCGATCCCGACAACCTGATCGTCTACGGCGGCCGGGGCAAGGCGGCGCGCAACTGGGCCTCCTTCGACGCCATCCTGGAAGCCCTGCGCTCCTTGGAGCCGGACGAGACCCTGCTGGTCCAATCGGGCAAGCCGGTGGCCGTGTTTGCGACCCACGAGGATGCGCCGCGCGTCCTCATCGCCAACTCGAACATCGTGCCCGCCTGGGCCACCCAGGAGAATTTCGACCGCTGGGAAAAAGAGGGGCTGATCATGTACGGCCAGATGACGGCCGGGAGCTGGATCTATATCGGCACCCAGGGCATCCTGCAGGGCACCTACGAGACCTTTGGCGCCCTGGCGCGGCAGCATGGCTGGGAGGGTCTGAAGGGCAAGCTGGTGGTCACTGCCGGCCTGGGCGAGATGGGCGGCGCCCAGCCCCTGGCCATCACCATGAACGAGGGCGTCGGCCTGATCGTCGAGGCCGACCGCTGGCGGGCCGAGCGGCGCCTCTCGCTGCGCCAGATCGACGCCATCACCGACAACGTGGAGGAGGCCATGACCTGGGTGGAGGAGGCCCGGGAGGCACAGGAGCCCAAGTCAGTGGGCCTCATCGCCAACGCGGCCCAGATCCTGCCCGAGCTGGTGACCCGTGGCGTGGTCCCCGACGTGGTCACCGACCAGACCTCGGCCCACGACCCCCTCTATGGCTACATCCCCGCCGGCCTGACCATGGAGCAGGCAGCCGAGCTGCGCCAACAGGACCCCGACGAGTACCAGCGCCGCTCCATGGAATCGATGGCCCGCCACGTCCAGGCCATGCTCGATTGGCAGGCCAAGGGCAGCATCGTCTTTGACTATGGCAACAACCTCCGCCAGCGCGCCTACGACTGGGGGGTCAGCGACGCCTTCAGCTACCCCGGATTCGTGCCGGCCTACATCCGGCCCCTGTTCTGCGAGGGCAAGGGACCGTTCCGCTGGGTAGCCCTGTCGGGCGACCCCGAGGACATCTATGCCACCGACGCCGCCATCCTGGAGCTCTTTCCCGAGGACACACACCTGGCGCGCTGGATCCGCATGGCGCAGGAACAGATCGAATTTCAGGGACTGCCGGCCCGCATCTGCTGGCTGGGCTACGGCGAGCGGGCCAGGGCGGGTCTCAAGTTCAACGAGCTGGTGGCCTCGGGCCAGGTCAGCGCCCCCATCGTCATCGGCCGCGACCACCTGGACAGCGGATCGGTGGCCAGTCCCAACCGCGAGACCGAGGGCATGCGCGACGGCTCTGACGCCATCGCCGATTGGCCGCTGCTGAACGCCCTGGTCAACGCCGTCGGCGGCGCCACCTGGGTAAGCGTGCACCACGGCGGTGGGGTGGGCATCGGCTACAGCATCCACGCCGGCCAGGTGATCGTGGCCGACGGGACGCCAGCCGCCGCCCGCCGACTGGAGCGGGTGCTGACCACCGATCCGGGCCTGGGGGTGGTCCGCCACGCCGACGCTGGTTACCCCGAGGCCATAGCGTTTGCGGCCCGGCATGGGATCAAGATCCCGGCGATTGCCGAATGAGAGAATCTCCCTGAAAGCTCCTGGCAGAAAAAGCAAAGAAGGAATGGACACCAGGGGCCTGGGGACACTCAGACTGATGATCCGTTTTCAGGGAGACAGGATTAGGAGCTTGGACCGATGACGCCAACTGGATCAGCCCCTGGTATAGCCTCAGGCACCGGTGCGAAGGGAGACGTGGTCAGCCTGGATGGTGCCAGCCTGACCATCGAGCAGGTGGTCGCCGTGGCCTACGGAGCACCCGGCAGCCCCCGAGTGGAGCTCAGCGACGAGGCCGTGGCCAATGTCGACCGGTCCGCCCGAGCCGTGGCCCGGATCCTGGCGCGCGGCGAGGTGGCCTATGGCATCAACACCGGATTCGGGGCCTTTAAGGATCAGATCATCTCCCCGGAAGAGGTCGAGGCGCTGCAACACAATATCATTGTCAGCCACGCCGTCGGCGTCGGCCCGCCCTTTGACATCCCCACCACGCGGGCCATCATGCTCATCCGGGCCAACACCCTGGCCCGGGGCTTTTCGGGCATCCGGCTGGCCACGTTGCAGCTTCTATTGGACCTGCTGAACGCGGGGGTCCATCCCCTGATCCCGGAGAAGGGTTCCCTGGGCGCCAGCGGAGATCTGGCGCCGCTGGCCCACATGAGCCTGGTCCTGCTGGGGCACGGCCAGGCAGAGTTCCAGGGCCAGGTTTTGCCCGGTGCAGACGCCCTCCATAGGGCCGGTCTGGACCCGGTCCGGTTGGCCGCCAAAGAGGGCCTGGCCCTGACCAACGGCACGGCCGTCATGTGCGCCGTGGCTGTGTTGGGCGTCCACCGCGCCCAGTTGCAAAGCTGCGTGGCCGACGTCGCCGGCTGTCTCAGCCTGGAGGCCCTGCACGGCACGCAGCGGGCGTTTGACGACCGGATCCACCAATTGCGACCCCACCCCCGGCAGTTGATCTGCGCCTCTCACCTCAGGGGGCTGCTGGAGGACAGCGAGTTCACCCGCCGGCCTGACGCTGCCAACGTCCAGGATGCCTACACGCTGCGCTGCATCCCCCAGGTACACGGCGCGGTGCGAGACGCCATCGCCTATGCCCGCTGGGTGGTGGACACCGAGCTCAACGCGGTGACCGACAACCCCTTGATCTTTGTCCAGGAGGGCAGCGACGAGGTCACGGTGCTTTCGGGTGGCAACTTTCACGGCGAGCCCCTGGCCATCGCCATGGACTACCTCGCCCTGGCCATGGCCGAAATGGGCAACTTTTCTGAGCGGCGCATCATGCGCCTGCTCGATGCCAACAGCAACGACCACGTCCTGCCCGCCTTTCTCATCAGGGGTGGCGGCTTGAACACCGGGCTCATGATCCTCCAGTACACGGCGGCGGCCCTGGCGACCGAGAACAAGGTCCTGGCCCATCCGGCCAGCGTCGACACCATCCCAACCTCGGCCAATGTGGAGGACCACGTCAGCATGGGCTGCACGGCCGCCATCCAGGCCCGGCAGATCATCGACAACGTCGAGGCCATCCTGGCCATCGAGCTGCTGGCCGCCGCCCAGGGAATCGACTTTCGGGCACAGGAGATCGGGCCCGGCGCGCGCCTGGGGAGGGGCACGCAGCAGGCCTACGACCTCATCCGGGAACAGGTTCCCTTCTTTGAACAGGACACCGAATTCAAGCCCTACATGGACGCCGTCAGGGGGCTTGTGGCCAGCGGCCAGATCAGAGAGGCGGTCCATGCCGTGATCCCAGACTGCGGGGAGAATCCGTCGTCCAGAGCCACGACCGGCCCCTCGAGATTGCTGTGAACCGGGTACCCACCATGAAGGTCGATCTGCTGGTCCACAGCGCTGCCCAGTTGGTCACCTGCGCCGGTCCCCAAGGCCGCAAGCAGGCCGGCCCCAAGCGGGCCGCGGCGATGGCCGACGTGGATGTCATAGCCGATGCCCCCGGCATTGCTGCCGGCAGCATCGGTGGCGGAGCGGTGGCCATCTCTGACGGCATGATCGTGGCCACCGGTCCCACAGCCGAGCTGCGAGCCCGCTATGCGGCCCGACAGACCCTCGACGCCAGCGGTTGCCTCGTCTGTCCCGGCTTTGTCGATCCCCATACCCACGTCGTCTACGCCGGCGATCGGGCGACCGAGTTCGAGCTGCGGATCCGGGGAGCCAGCTACATGGAGATCATGGAGGCTGGAGGCGGCATCGCCAGCACAGTGCGCGCCGTGCGGCAGGCCAGCGTCGAGGAGTTGGTGTCAGAGACTCGCCCCCGGCTGGATGCCATGCTGGCCCTGGGAACCACCACCGTCGAGGTCAAAACCGGCTACGGGCTCGACACCGAGAACGAACTCAAGATGCTCCGGGCCACCGCCGCGCTGGACCGCGCCCATCCCATCGATCTGGTGCCCACCTTTATGGGGGCCCATGCCGTCCCGCCCGAGTACCGGGGCCGGACCGACGAGTATGTCGGGCTGGTGGTCGACGAGATGCTGCCGACGGCAGCGGCGTGGTACCCGGAGTCGCCCTTTGCCCGGCGCGGC
>JASFHU010000467.1:0-4623 GCA_050123055.1 Anaerolineae bacterium | reverse complement strand
AGACTACCGCCCGCAGGGCTATCCCTGCGGGCGGTTTTCCATGCCCAAGAATACTGCTATCGCTTGCCGGATACCCGGCATGCTGGGCCAGAACGGTTCATTTCTATAAAGTTCCCATGGGAATTCGGGCTTCTGCAACAGCACCTGTCCCAGTTGACGGATCTTCACAAATGTGATATCCTCCCGCTCCGAATTATGACGCAACCCGTATCCTTTTCCGAGCTTGAACGGTATTCCAGATGCAGAGCAAATCTGTGTTATGATCTGTTGCGCTAGTCAATTGTAGCATCGCGGCAGTGGACTTGCCCCTCCGTGCAAGTCCAGGGCACGACTGGGACGTCGGAGCCAGTTGGTTGACATCGTGGCTCTTTGCCCGCGCGCTGCTACAGCAGTGGCGGGCCTTTTTGGTGGAATGGAAAGGGGGTGATCGCAGCGAGTGAGTTGGCGAACCGTTGGCATCGAATCTGTGGTCTTTAAGCAAAGAAACTGAAAAAGAGAGGGAGAGACAATGAAAAAGTTAGCAACGATTCTGGTATTGATGGCCATCGTGGCCATGGTCGTCCCCGTGTCGGCCGCACCGGCTGCCAAGGACACCTACGTTGTCATCATGGCCGCTGACCCGGCAATCGCCTACGAGGGCGGTGTTGAGGGGATGCCAGCCACCAAGCCCGGCAAGGGCGGCAAGATCAACCCCAACAGCGCCCACGTCAAAAAGTATGAGAAGTTCCTGGAGAAGGAGCATAACAAGGCTCTGGAAGCGGTTGGCGTCAGCCCAGATGCCAAGATCCACGATTACACCGTTTCCCTGAATGGCTTCGCCGTCCAACTGACCGAAGCGCAGGTGGACAAGATGGCCAAGCAGCCTGGCGTGGCCATGGTGCTGAAGGACCAGATGCGCTACAAGACCACCGACAACAGCCCAAGCTTCCTGGGCTTGACCGATCCCGGAGGCGCCTGGGAAAAATACTATAACGGCGAGAACGTGGTCGTGGGCATCGTCGACAGCGGTATCTGGCCCGAGCACCCCAGCTTTGCCGATGACGGCAGCTACGCGCCGCTCCCGGACTATGCGGGTCTGACCTGTGACTTTGGCAATACGGCCCACAACCCGGACGACGCGCCCTTTACCTGCAACAACAAGCTGCTCGGCGCCTACCAGATGCTCGATACCTACCGGCTCTATTACCTCGACCCGGACGAGTTTGACTCAGCCCGGGACGACGACGGGCACGGCAGCCATACGGCCTCCACGGCGGCCGGCAACGCCGGCGTCGAAGCCAGCATCTACGGCGTCCCCCGCGGCACCATCTCTGGCATTGCCCCGCGTGCCCGCATCATCGCCTACAAGGGCCTGGGCAACCTGGGTGGATTCACGTCCGACCTGGCGGCTGCCATCGACCAGGCCGTGGCTGACGGCGTGGACGTCATCAACTACTCCATCGGCGGTGGCGCTGGCGGGCCTGGCGCTGACGAGATCGCCTTCCTGTTCGCTGCCGATGCTGGCGTGCACGTCGCCACCTCAGCCGGCAACTCTGGCCCTGGGGCGGCCACGCTTGGCAACCCGGGCACCATGCCCTGGATGACCACCGTTGGCGCCAGCACTCAGAACCGCACCTTCCAGGGCTCGGCCTCCTCGAGCGACGGCTGGGAGTTCTTTGGCGCCTCGATCACTGCCGGCACGGACGAGCTGCCGCTCGTGGACGCCGCAGACTATGGCAATGAGCTCTGTGGCCCGGACGTGGCTTTCACGGGCGACATCAGCGGCAAGATCGTCCTGTGCCTGCGCGGTGCGTACAACCGCGTGGACAAGAGCCGGGCTGTGTTCGAATCCGGCGGCGCGGGCACCATCCTGTACAACGCCAATGACGCCCAGACCGAGAACACCGATAACCATTGGACCCCCACCGTGCACATCAACAACACCGACGGCCTGGTGATCAAGAACTACATCGCCACGGCAGCCAACCCGGTCGCGCAGATCAACGGCGGCGTCTTTACGCCGATCCCGGCCCCCTGGATGGCGGCTTTCTCATCGCGCGGGCCCAACCCGGTCGCTGCCGACATCATCAAGCCCGACATCACGGCCCCAGGTGTGAACATCCTGGCTGCCGCGTCCCCGTTCCCCGATCCTGGTTTCTTGCCCGGTGAGCTGTTCCAGTCCATCGGCGGCACCTCGATGTCCAGCCCGCACGTGGCCGGCGCCTTTGCCCTGCTCGATCAGGTGCATCCTGACTGGAGCCCGGCCATGGCCAAATCGGCCCTGATGACGACGGCCTACCAGGACGTGATGAAGGAAGATGGCATGACCGCGGCTGACCCCTTCGACTTTGGCGCCGGACACCTCAACGTGGGCGGCCAGGCCATCAAGGGCTCTGCCTTTGAGCCTGGTCTGGTCTACGATGCGGGCTTGTTCGAGTACGCGGCCTTTACCTGTGGCATGGACTGGGGCGTCTTTACCCCTGGAAGCTGCGTCTTCCTGGAGTCGATCGGCGTCCCCCTGGAACCATACAACCTCAACGTCCCGTCCATCGGCATTGGCGAGCTGCCTGGCAGCTTGACGGTCCAGCGCACGGTGACGAGTGTGGCCAAGGAGAAGGGCTGGCGCGAGTACTATGTCTCCGTCGACGCGCCTGACGGCTACAGCGTTACCGTCGAGCCCTCGATGCTCCGCCTGAAGAGTGGCGATTCGGCCACCTACTATGTGACCATCACCAACGAGAGTGCGCCGGCCGGCGAGTGGCGCATCGGCTCGCTGACCTGGAGCGACGATACGGGCCACTACGATGTCCGCAGTCCCATCGCGGTGAAGGGTGCCCTGTTCAGCGCCCCGGCCGAGGTCTCTGGAAGCGGTGAATCTGGTTCGGCCAGCTTTGACGTAAGCTTCGGCTACACTGGCGACTATACGGCAGCGCCTCACGGCCTGGCTGCTCAGGTCACGACGTCTGGCTTGGCAGGCCAGGATCCGGACCAGACCTACCCGAGCTCCGAT
This sequence comes from Anaerolineae bacterium, assembly GCA_050123055.1. Lineage (GTDB taxonomy): Bacteria > Chloroflexota > Anaerolineae > JAAYZQ01 > JAAYZQ01 > JASFHU01. Next base: position 1,634 of record JASFHU010000467.1, on the reverse strand, counting down.
GATGCCTATCCCGGCGTGCAAAAGTTCGACTTCCCCATCGCTGGCGCCGCCTACGCGCGCTGGGAATTGGTGATCCCCGGCCCAGACGACATCGACCTGTTCCTTGAGGATTCCTCGGGTACCATCGTCGCAGAAAGCACTGCCGGTGGCACCAACGAGTTGATCGAGCTGTGGTTGCCTGCTGACGACACCTACACCATGGTCGTTCACGGTTGGTCGGTGCCTAACGAGCCGCTACCGTTTGACTTGCTCAGTTGGGTTGTGCCCGTTACCCCAGGCGGCAGCCTGGCCATCGACTCCGCTCCTGCTTCGGCCACGGCCGGCACGGTCGGCACGATTGACATCAGTTGGACTGGCGTCGCCGCCGGAACGACGAGCTACGGCGCGGTCTCGCACTCTGACAGTAGTGGCCTGATGGGCCTCACCCTGGTCAAGGTGGAGGCTCCCTAATCGTACCTGACCGCAGGCTAGACTCTGCCTGAGCCCGGTCAACAACTACCGCCCACAGGGCTAGCCCTGTGGGCGGCTATTACTTTTAATGCCGCATCACGAATACTGCTGTCGCCCGCTAGCGATCGTCAGATCACTGTCATTCTAGGCTCGAACATGCTACTCCTATGGGAACCTGGAGATTTCCTCTGAGCCAGTACCTACTAGCGGATATGACCCGAGCTGTACTAATCGTTCGGAGAGCCCGGCGTCAGCTGCAACAGGTCAATCTGGGGAACCGTGTCCTTCTGCAACTTGAGCGGCTGCTCGCACAGGAACGGGTCGTGCCCCCCACCGCTGTGGTACTCGTACACCTTTCCCTCCGCCTGGAGCCGGATCAACGCCCCATCCATGGGCACCTGCTTGTAACTCATCTCCGGCACCGGGCAGCCCAAACTGGCATCCGGCCAGACGATCCCTTTCGCTTCCAGTACTTCGATCTCACCTGCCCTGATCGAGAGCCGCTTGGCCAGATCCTTCTTGGCCTTCTCTATCAATGGTTCCATCCCCGGTTCGACAGTGCTGGGTACCGGCGCAACCACCATCGCAGACACCTCCTCCCCGCACCATACGGCACTTTGCCCTTCGTCGGTGTGAACCTCGTACACCCGGCCGGCGACCTCCAGAACCACCCGGTAGCCCGGTGTCACCACCTGGGCGTACATCATGCCCGGCTGTGGGCAGCCCAGGCTGGTGTCCGGCCACTGCATCCCTTCTAAGGACTTGACGGCGATCTCTTCTTCGGCCACGCCCAATTGCTGGGCCAGGTCGACTATGACCCCGGAAACCACGTTCCTGGCCTCAGATTCGGAAGAGGGGCTGACAATCGGCTCTGCCGGCGTCGGGCTGACCTCTCCCTCCCCATGGTCTGAAGAGGGGATCGGCTCTGTGGTTGGTTCGGCCCCTGCGCTCACCGTCTCGGTGGGCAAAGCCTGGCTTGCTGTAGGCGAGCCCGGCATGATGCTAGGGCTGGCGCCCATCTCTGAATCCTGCGCCGCCGGACTACAGGCAACCAGAATCAGGCTGCCGAGAGCGGCAACCGTGGCGAACAACAGCCGCAGTGTGATGCTCCAAGGTCTTGACATCGCTTTCCCTTTCCTTATAGATACAGTCTACAGACCTACCTACAAGACGCCCCATTCACC
>JASFHU010000466.1:0-4627 GCA_050123055.1 Anaerolineae bacterium | reverse complement strand
CGGATGATAGTCGGCATGGCACACCTCCATGGTGAGGATATGCCATTCTACCTCAATTGTTAAAGTTCAACAGATCCCGTTTGCTACCCCCCGAATTTTGCGCAAAAATTGAGTGTCAGGTCTGGTATACTTGATGCGACGGCATCGAATCCGTCCGGTCAAGCCAGCCGCCTCTCGATCTCTTTCGACGTCGGTGTGACCGACAGCCCTCCCAGCGCCGTGCAGCGCAGTTCGTGGGGCAGGCTCGGGCCGACCTGGGCCATGGTGGCAAGCACCTCGTCCAGGGGGATGACCGGATCATAGTCCGCCAGGGCCATATTGGCGCAGGCCAGCGCGTTGCTGGCGGCCATCACGTTCTTGCCCAGGCAGGGTACCTCGACCCGGTTGGCCACCGGATCGCAGATCATGCCCAGGATATTCTGCAGAGCCATCGATGCCGCCGCGATCGCCTGCTCCGTGCTGCCCCCGGCCAGGGTTACCAGCGCCGCGGCGGCCATCCCCGACCCGGCGCCGCACTCGGCCTGGCAGCCGCCCACCTCGGCCGCAAAGGTGGCATGGGCCGCGATGAACACGCCGACCATGCCCGCGGCCAGCATCGCCCGGACCGTCTCGTCGCGTGAGAGCCCCATGGCGCGGGCCGCCCCGATACAGGCTCCCGGCAGCCCGCCACAGGACCCAGCGGTCGGCGCGGCCACGATCAGGCCCATCGAGCTTTTCACCTCCATCATGGCCGTGACATAGAGGATCATCCGGTTCAGGATACCGCCGTCCAGGAGCCGCTGCTCCTCCATCCGCGCTCGATAGGACCCAGACTGGTATCCCAGGATGCGGTCGGCATACTCGGTACCCTCGACACCCACCAGGATCGACCCCTCCATGATGCGCACTATCTCGTCCATCTGTTGGATCACCTGCGCGGGCGACAGATCGCCCCTGGCACACTCGAAATGGACCGCCAGCTCCCACAGTTCCAGGCCAAGCTCCTCGTTGGTTCGGAGCATCTCCTCGCAGGTGACAAAAGGCACGCGGATGTCTTTGCGTGACAACACCGGCAGGACCGGGGAAAGGGTCTTGATCTGTCGCACGTCAAAGGCTGCGCACAGCTCGGCGACGAGCTTCTCTTCCAGGAAGCGCTGCCCCTTTACCTCGATGAGTTGCCCCTCCGCGCCACCAAGGAGCCTGATCTCATCGGCTTCAATTCGGGCGACCAGGAACTCGTGCAGCTCGCGGCCGCCCGAGCCGGCATAGATGAGTGTCTCGTAATAGTCGCCGGCCATCGAAAGCTCGACCCCGTCGATCTCGATCACCTCGATCATGCCGCCACCGGTCGAGATAGCCGTCATGCGGTGCCTTTCGGTCCCGTTTCTCAGGGTCATCCGGTACGTGTTGGGGTGCTCGGCCCCGTAGGCCGTGATAGCCATCTCAACCTCGATCCCGGCCTCCCGGATGGCGGCAGCCGATCCGGCCAGCCGCTCATCGGTCGCGTCCCAGCCCAGCAGCCCGCCAAAGAGCCCCATATCGGATCCCTGGCTCTGGTGGGTGGTCGCCAGCGAGCCATCAGGGTCATACTCTACCAGGACCTCCTCCAGCACGCCGCCCATCAGGTCGCGGGCCAGCCGGCCGATGCGGACCGCGGCGGCGCAGTGGGAACTGGAGGGCCCCCTCATCACCGGCCCGATCACGTCGTTAAAGATGCTTGGATAATCCATCAGTAAGGCGCTCGGACAAAGGTCCCGTCGCTGCTGAACAGGACATAGGCCAGGCCCTGGGTCGTGCCGTCGCTGTCGCGCAGGATGATACCCCGCTGGAAGTCCTGGACCAGGGGATCTCCACTGCCCGGCCAAAAGCCCGCCTCCTCCTCCAGGCCCCAGCCGATGGCCACGTTGGGACCGCCCAGGTTGCACCAGACGACGCCAAAGCCCCGGATCGGCTGGAAGCGACCGGCCGGCGGCGTGGCCGCACAGGCATACTCAGGATCGCCCTCCGACCAGGCGTCAGGGAAGGTCTGGTAGGTGCCGGCCAGCGAGCCCGCTTCGTAGACCACATAGATGTCGTCGTTGTCCTCACGCCAGAACATGTGACCGTTTTCAAAAGGCTGCTCGGCATCTTGGATCGGCTTTGGCACCTGGTATAGCGGGCAGCCCAACTGCGCCCGGTAAGCCTGCCACAAGTCGCTGAACTCGCCGGCGGCGTCAAAGGTGCAGGTTGGCGTCGGGCTGGGGGTGGGTGTCGAGGTATCCGTCGGCGTCGGGCTCGGCGTGGGCGTCGGGGTCGGTAGACCGGTGGCCGTGGGCAGGGGCTCTGTCGTCGGGGGAGGAGGCGCCGTGGCCGTCGGTTCGGCCGTGTCGGCCGGGTAGGCTTCCCCCTGGGCCAGCGGGAACTGGACCGCGAGCACCGTGGCATCGTAATCGGCGATCTGGTAGCTGAGGATCTCGAACCGGACGCCTACCTTGGCCTGGAGGCCGCCCGAAAGCTCCCACCAGGGCACCCGATTGATGTCTGCATCCAGCTCCAGCGTGCCATCCATCTGCCCATAGGGACCGCCCACCCCATAGACCAGGATGGCAAAGCGCAGTCCGGCGTATCCCCGCAGCCGGGCGTTGGCCGAGAGGGTGGGCGGGCTGAAGGCAAAGTCGTTGCTGAACTCGCTCACCGGCTGCCACCGGCCGCTGGCGTACACCAGACCGGCCGAGACGGCCGCCTCCTGGCTCACGGCGACGTCAAAGCCCACCTGGGCGCTGCCGTCCAGACCGACGTTCACCGTCAGCACGGGGGCAAAGACCACCGGCACCCAGCCGATCCAGACAGTGTAGGGCTGGAAGAGATAGTATGCCACCTCGACCTCCTCCTGCAGGTCGAGGATCCCGATGTCGGAGGTGATGCTCAGTTGCACGCGCTCCGTCGCCCCGCCGACCATCGACAGCTCCTCCAGGCGGAACCCTCTCAGCGCCAGGTCAAAGTCGAGCCGGGGCTCGAAGGACAGCATGCCGTCCGCCCGCACCTGGTCGTCGGTGGTGGAGGTGTTTCCGTCCAGGTCCAATAGCACCACGTCGTCCAGGTTGACGACGAACCGGTCGGGCCCCAGGGCGTGGGCCGCCGAGGCCAGGGCCACGCCCGGCCGCTGAGTCCCGGCGCGCACGTCGTCGGGCGTCAGCACGGCATTGAACTGCACCGCACCCTGCTCGATGGCATCCTCGAGGGTGGCTGCATCGGTGCGCACCACCACCTGCTCCCCGTCGGCCGCAACATCAGTCACGCGCCGCAAAAAGCCATCGGGGGCCTGGGCCAGCGGTTCGCTCACAATGACGTCACCTTCCGCCAGGCCGTCGAGTTGATCCGTTGTCCCGGAAAAGGTGAACAACGCCCCATCGCCAGAGACAGAGACCAGGCGCTCAGCGGTCTCCGCCGTCAGGACCTGGGTTGTGTCGGGGATGAGGACTTCCAGCTCGTCGCTGGGCGGCTCAGTGGGCGTGGGGGATGGCGCCAGGGCGATGGCGGTGGGCGTGGGCGGTGGGACGGCCGTCCCGCGGGTCAAGATGAACACTGCGACGACGGCCACAAAGGCGATCAGGACCAGTGCGGCCATCACCGCGACGACAATGGGGAGCAGCGATCGGCTTTGGCCTCCCCTCCCCCCGGGAGGTGCGCCGCCTCGATCGCTGGATTGCCCGGATGCTGAACTCACCGTAGACGCTCCTCTCGCCAGCTCCTCTGGCCGGTGCCATCGATGCTACTACGGAACGACGCTGCCGCCGTTGGCGACTCGTACCATTATACGCTCAGACCATCCCCAGAGCAAGCCCACCATCCACGCCAATTCTGGTTCTGAAGTCGAGACCTTACAGGTTTATGTCCATATCTGCAAGCTGAAGCCCACCCTGGCCCTTGGTAGCGTTTGAAGTAAACCGATCGCTGGCAACAACCTGTCAGGTCTGCCTGAGAGTAAGGGGAGAGCATGCATGACGACCGAGTACCTGGTGGGGCTCCTGGATCACCCATCCTCCGGCTCCTTATAGACGTCGTCGGGCTGGTTGCCGCTGAACAGGTTGTCATCCGGATCGCTGATGTCGAGAATAGTCTCGGCCGAGAGCCACATGGCGCCACCCTGTTGGGCCCTGTTGTTCAGAAACTCGTTAACCCGAAGGCTGGTCTCAGTGCTGCCGGCGTGAAACAGGCCACCGCCCTGGCTGGCCTGGTTGCCGTCGAATGTGTTGGCCTCGATACTCATGGACGAGTGGCCGCCGTCATAGATAGCACCGCCCCTCTCTCCCCGGTTGGCGGTGAGGGTATTGCCCCGGAGCTCAACGTAGCAGCCTCCGGTATCAATGGCGCCGCCCGTAAAGCTCGCCGCGTTGTCGTCAAAGGCGTTCCCGAGGATGATCAGGTTGGATCCCAGCTCGCAATAGATGGCCCCGCCAGAGGTGGCCTCGTTGGCGCTGAACTCGTTCGCTCCTAGGGTCGCCTCGGCCGAGGCGCCGATAAAGAGGGCGCCGCCCGCGTGCCCGGCCCGGTTGCCGGTGATGCGATTGTCGCTGATCTCGGCGTTGGCATAGTTAAAGACGATCATACCGCCGCCCGACAGCGCCCGGTTGCCGCGGATGGTGTTGCCCCGGATGCGCGGTGCAGC
>JASFHU010000465.1:0-4630 GCA_050123055.1 Anaerolineae bacterium | reverse complement strand
CGTCAGGACAAAGGGCGCATGCAGAGGCACCCTGAGCACGTTGAAGGGTGAAACTGGACCCGCTAGAAGAACAAAATCAGGCGGTGAGCGATGAACATTTCAGGGATCTGTATTAACGGAGATTGCGCCCATTTCGCCGGGAGCCTGGAGCGTCTGGAAGAAGACCTGACCTATTTCCAGGAATGTGGCTTTGATGGCGTCGAGATCTCGGTGGACGGTCTGGACGCTGTGATCGGCGGTAGGCTTGAGCGATCCCGGCTGGACCGGATCCGGACCATTACGGAGAGGTTTGATTTCCTGTATACGGTTCATTCGCCTGGGCGGATGAACCTGGCGTTCCCGCCACAGGAGCCTGGCGGTGTACCAGATCTCGCGCTGGAGAAGGCGGTGTTTGCTGCCAACCTGGAGTGTTGCGCGGTAATCGGCGCGGGGGTGATGGTCTACCACAGCGGCCTCATTGCCCTTCACGAGGTCGCGCATGGGCTACGCCCCTTACCCGACGAGGAGATGCTGGAAGCTGCCCGCCTGAGCGAGGTGTCAGCCCTGAGCGAGCTGCTGCCCCTTGCGGCCGAGTATGGTGTGGTCGTTGCCATGGAGAATCGCGATCCACACCCATGGGAGATAGCCACGCTTCTCCGCTCCGGCCGTTCGCCGGACCACCTGCTCACCTTCCACAGCGGGTTATCCATCCCTCACCTGGTGCGCCAGGTGAACGAGGTGAACCACCCCAACCTGGGGCTGACACTCGATCTGGGCCATCTCATCCTGGCCGCGAATGTCTGTGGCTTTGACTACCTGGAGGCGATCCGGCAGGCTGCACCCCATGTCCGTCACATCCACGGGCACGATAACTTTGGCCGCCTGGGCAGTGTGTTTGACGATCTGCACGCGCGCATCCCCTATGGAGACGGCGATTTGCACCTGCCTCTCGGCTGGGGTACAATCCCTCACCTGGACTCGCTGGCTCAGCTTGTTGACTATGAGGGACTGTATGTGCTAGAGATTCGCCCCCGCTTCCGTGGGCACTTTGCCGACACATTGCGGACCACACGAAACCTCGTTCAAGAGGTTCAAGATGGGATCAGGAGCTGAAAGTTGAAACATCACATACTCGCGATCTGCTTTGATTTTGGGGATACGCTGGTGGACGAGGCAACCGAGGTCAAGAACGAACAGCAGGTGACGCTGCGCGGCGACCTGATCCCGGGCGCGGACCAAATGCTGCACGCTCTGTATAGGCGGGGGTACCGGTTGGCTATTGTCTCTGATGGTCCAGTGGGCAACGTGGAGAATGTACTCCGGGCTCACGGCCTGTACGATCTCTTTGAGGTGTTTGCCATCTCTGCAATCCTCGGCGTGGAAAAACCCAACCCGCGCATGTTCCGCCACGCGTTAGATCGACTTGGTATCGCCGCTGAGGATTACGGTCGTACAATCATGGTCGGTAACAACTTGAGCCGTGACGTAAGGGGCTCCAACAGACTGGGTATGCAAAGTGTCTTCTTGGACTGGTCGCCTCGCTATCCGAGGGTACCAGCCGACGCATCCGAGGTGCCCAACCACATAATCAAGATGCCGCTTGACCTGTTGCCGCTGATCGAGCAGTTGGAAGAAAATCATAACCGCCGAAAAGGCCAGGAGGATCTGTGAAATCACTCGAGCTCATCCATCACTCAGCCAACAGAGGCCGGTTGCACCCACCGGGCTCACTACCGGGCCTGAGGGCCTGCCTGGCATCCAGCGCACGCATCGTCGAGGTTGACCTCTCGCCTACGGCCGACGGCGACTTTGTACTGCTACATGGACCGCTCTTGGAGCGAGAGACCACGGGCTCTGGCCCAATTCTGTCGATGACCGCCGACGAAGTGACCGCGTTGCACCACCTCTGGCAGGGCAAGCCCACCGATGTGCCGGTAGGTCTGCTTGACCAGGCACTAGAAGTGATCAAGCAGCACACGCATCCAGTCGAGTTGCAGCTCGACCTGAAACCATACAACGCTCTGGATACCAAGTCCCTAATGCACCTGATCGAGCGGCTCAAGCCGGTGAAGGATCGGGTACGGGTTACCAGTGAGGCCGACTGGATCCTGCGCCATTTGCATTCCCTCGACCCAGAACTGCCTCTGGGCTTCGATCCATTGCTCTACCTCGATTTGAGTTGGGACGAGGAGGTTGAGCGCGGGGCGCCACCGTATCGGGAGGGTGCCTATGGCTACCTAGATGAGCACCCGTTGGCAAGTCGGTGCTGGGGCCCGACTGCCGACTATCTGGCCGCGCGCGCCGAGGCGCTCTGGGTCCAGGCTCCGCCAGGGGCATTTTGGTACATCAACGCCCGGGTATTGGCCCGGGCGTTGGACGACGGGTTTGACTGGATCGCAGACCTGCACCACCGAGGTGCCCGGGTCGATGCGTGGACGCTGGATCCAGATCGACCGATACACGTAGCCCTGGCAAAGCGGCTGGCTGGTCAGGGTGTGGACCGGATCACTACGAACGATGCCCCGTCCCTGGCACGGGCCCTGGGCGTACCAGTCTTATACTGAGAACGGGCAGCCATCGATGAGCCTCAGCCGCCAGCAACTCCGCCTGCTCCTGCCCCTTGGTACAGCGATGGCCCTGTCGCTCACCGGCGACTCGACCATGTACGCGGTGTTAGCCAACCAGATCGACGTGGTGGGCATCAGCCTGGCCGTGGTGGGTGTGCTACTGGGCGTAAACCGCATGATCCGCATCCCAGGTAACCTGGCTGCCGGCGCCCTTTATGACCGGTCGCGCCGGCGGCCGATTTTCCTGATCGGGCTCACCTTGGGAATCTTGTCTACGTTGAGCTATGGTTTGGTCCGTGGTTTCTGGCCCCTGCTTCTAGGACGAATGCTATGGGGCGTTGCCTGGTCCCTAATCAACGTGGGTGGTTACACGATGATCCTGGACCGCTCGACAGCTTCAGATCGGGGGCGGATGACGGGTCTGTACCAGATGGCCTTTATGCTGGGGTTGACCATCAGCCCCATCCTGGGTGGGGCACTGACCGACGCACTGGGCTTCCGGCAAGCGGTGCGCGTGTGTGCTTTGGTATCAGGTTTTGGACTGGCCGTTGCACTTGTGGCCCTGCCGGAGACGAGACCCCAGGACGCCGCGGGCGCAGATCGCGCATGGGGGGGGTTGTCCCGACAGAGATTGCTCGACTGGGTAGCGGGGTTGCGGCTGGTAGACCGCCGCCTTCTGGTGGCCAGCTACATCTACTTTCTGACCCTGTTCGTCAGTAGCGGGGTGCTGATGTCGACTCTGGCACTGTATCTAGAGCGCAGGTGGGGATCAGAGATATCACTCGGTGGCGCCGTGGTTGGGGTCGCCTCACTGGCAGGTGTGATGCTTGGGATGCGCGCCTTGCTGGGCATCGTGGCGGGTCCGGTGGCCGGCGTCCTATCGGACCGGTTGGGCGACCGCTGGCCCGTGGTACGGGGCAGCCTCCTGCTAACCGCCGGTGGGTTCTTGGTTCTGGCCCTTCTGGGTAGCGTGGGAGCCGTCCCGGCCGGGGTGGCAGCGGTTTCTCTGGGCGCGGCGGCGCTGGCCGCTACACTGGCCGCCATCGTGGGAGATTTGGCAAGGGAAGGCCGGCAGGGAGTGACCATGGGTGGGATGGCCACGGCCGGTGACATTGGCAGTGCACTAGGGCCGCCATTGGCCTATGCCCTGGCGGTGACGCTGGATCTGCGCTGGGTCTACTTTATCTGCGCCCTGGCCCTGGCTTCGGGGTTGGTGGCGACCATGGGGCAGGGGAGAGGGGTAGCCAAGACCTGAGAGGCCGTCTGCTGCCCTCGGGTTTTCCAGGTTCAGGGAATCTTGGGGCTTGACAAATGCAGCGGCAGTATGCTATAATTGCACACGTGTGCAATACTCAGAGCGGCCAAATAGGCGCTCTATTCTTTCAACGTTGATGCACACGTGTGCAAACAGGTGGTGGTATGACCGTTTCGATCAAAGATATTGCCAAGGCAGCGGGCGTCTCTCACTCCACGGTGTCGCGTGCGCTGAGCGACAGTTCCTTGGTGAATGCTGAGACCAAGTCCCTCATCCAGCAGCTTGCCGATGAAATGGGCTATTCGCCCGATGCCCAGGCCCGGAGCTTGGTGATGGGCCGAACCCACACGGTTGGTGTGGTGGTAACAGCCATCACCGATCCCTTTATTGCCGAAATCGTGCAGGCGATCGAACGTATCGCCCTTGATCACGGCTACAGTGTCATCCTGGCCAGCTCGAATGCAGAGCCAGAGCGCGAGATCGCGGCCGTGGAGATGCTCCACTCCAAGCGTGTGGACGGGCTGGTGGTCACTTCGTCACGTGTGGGGGTCCTCTACCAGGATCATCTGGCTCGCCTGGGGGTTCCGGTGGTGTTGGTCAATAGCCATAGCCAACAGCGTGGCAGATACACCTTTTCTGTCAGCGTCGACAACTATCATGGAGCCTTCATGGCCACCAATCATCTGCTCGAGCTGGGGCATCGTCGCATCGCCTACGTGACCGGACCGGCCGATCACAGCGACGATCTGGACCGCTTTGCCGGCTACCGCGAGGCATTGGGACAAGCAGGAATCGCGCTCGACCAGTCCCTGGTTGTGCCGGGGACTGG
>JASFHU010000464.1:0-4633 GCA_050123055.1 Anaerolineae bacterium | reverse complement strand
GCAGACCTGTCCCGAGGTCGGGTCCAGTGAGATGTGCATAGAGCGAGCTGCTGTCAATGGGGCACTGGCCTGCCACATTCACGGCGGAGTCATGGACCATCTGCTGGCACAGGGTCGGCTGGATGAGATACCCCAGGTGGTGAAAGGGATACGCCAGCGAGGCATGCTGGCTGGGATCGCCGGCCACAGGCCCCAAGTCTTTGAATGGGCGGAGAAGAACCTGGACCTGGACTATTACATGTGCTCCTACTATGACCCGATACCCCGTGACAAACGGGCAGAACATGTGAGTGGGCTGGAAGAGCAGTACCTGCCGGAGGACCGTCGGGCAATGACCAAGCTGATTGAGGGGCTTTCGCGACCCGTAATACACTACAAGGTCCTAGCTGCGGGCAGGAACGAGCCGGAGGAGGCGTTTGCCTACGCAGCGAGGAGCATGCGGGTCACGGATGCAGTGTGCGTAGGCATTTATACACAGGAGAACCCACACATGCTTGAGCGAGACGTCAAACTGCTGGCCCGGAGCCTTTCTGTCGCGGCTGAGGTACCCCGACGCTGAAGCCTTCTGGCAGTGGGCACCAGGCATCTGCCCAGCTCAGTGACGTTTCCCCTACAAACAGGAGTACAGGGCGCAGATCCGGGACCTGCGCCCTGTCTGGTTACATAGCGGTTACGTTATTCCGCGCCATCCGGCGGCGACATCTCCACCCGGACCCCTTCCTGGGTCCACGCACCTGAATGGCCATGGACGCGGTACTGGCCCCGCCCCTTCAGGAAAACCCAACCGGTCCCGCGCGCGTTGAGCTCGAGGATGCCACCCCACATCTTGACCTTCAGGTCCTTGCCGGCGACGTGCACGTTGCCCCGCCAACCGGCAAAGAGGGTCCCGCCGCCCGGCAGGTCCCAGCGCCGCCCGTGTCCCTCGGCGCGTAGTACCTCGGCCCCCTTGACCAGGATCGTGCCTGTCCCGTGAACCGAGATGTCGACCGCACCATTGCCGTGGACCTCGGCGTAGCCGATACCCCTGGCCCACAGCCGCCCGCTGCCCTCCACCGCGGCTGCATCGGCCGCCGCGGCGAATCCCAGGCTGAGCACCAGCATCAGCCCCACCAACAACAAGACCTTGCGCACCATCGTACCACCTCCTGCGTTTGATTGGCCGGGACAGGACAACCCTGTCCTCATCCTGAAGATAGTATTGCCGGGTTTGGTTGTCGCCGTGTTGGTTCCATGTAAGAGGAGTGTAAAAGGCACTGCTTGCCTGCCGGGTTTGCTGTCGGTTCTCAAGCGATTGCTGGATCAGGTCGGGTTTGATGATCTCGGTCAGGCAATCACACCTATTTGACAGAACAGAACATATGTGCTATCCTTAGCATAGAGGTAGTGTATCCTGGGAGAGAATCATGCCGAAAGCCTACGAAACCACAGACATTCAAGTCCTGGACTATCCAGAGAACATCCAGCGGCGGCCGGGGATGTATGTCGGGGGCACGGGCCTCGATGCTCTACATCACCTGGCCTACGAGCTGATCGATAACTCGGTAGACGAGGCCCTGGCGGGCGCCTGCACCCGTATCAGCGTTGAGATCCACCCTGATTGCTCGCTGAGCGTCACCGATGACGGGCGCGGGATTCCCACCGGCATGCACGCCGAAAAAGGGCGTCCCACCCTGGAGCTAGTCTTCACCGAGCTTCACGCCGGAGGCAAGTTCAAAGAAGGCAGCTACTCCACCAGTGGCGGCCTGCACGGCGTGGGCATCAAGGCCACCAACGCTCTGTCCGAGTGGCTGGATGTGCGGGTGCGCCGCAATGGCGTGATCTATGCACAGCGTCACAAAGACGGCCTGCCTGTCGCTCCAGTTCAGATTCTCGACCCGGCGACAGGCAAGGTAGTAGCCGAGGTCGGGGAAAAAGGGGAAGCCAGGGTGGTCAAGGCCCACGCTGACAAAAAGCTGGCCACCGGCACCGAGATCAAGTTCAAGCCCAGTGCCCGCTTCATGGACACGACCGACTTTGACTTTGACACCATGAGCCGTCGCCTGCAGGTGATCGCCTTTCTCCTGCCTGGCGTGACGGTCGAATTCACCGACAAGCGCAAGAAGCGGGTGCGAAGGAAGACCTTCCGCTACGACGGCGGCCTGGTCGAGTACGTGGACTGGCTCAACGACAGCCGCAAGCCGATCCATCGCCGCCCCATCCAGATCGATGGTGAACAGGGTGGAGTCGCTGTCGAGGTCGTATTCCAATGGCATACCAGCGTCGACGACAGTGAGATTGTGAGCTTTGTGAACACCATTCCCACGCCGGATGGGGGCAAGCACGTTGCGGGGTTCAAGAGTGCTATCACCAAGGCGATCAACCAGTTCGCGTCGGAGAAAAAGCTGGTCAAGGGCAGGGCGGAAGCCAGCATACGCGGCAGCGACACCCTGGCGGGGCTGACGGCGGTCCTCAAACTCTCGATGACGGATCCCCATTTCACCAGCCAGACCAAAACACAGCTGGCCAGCGATCACGTGCAGGGGATCGTGCACAGCATCGTCTATGAGGGGCTGTTGGAGCGTCTGCGGAAGAAGGTATCGTTGGGCCGAACCATTGTTCAGCAAGCGCAGGCAGCGGCCCAGGCACGGGTGGCAGCCAGCAAGGCACGCTCGTTGGTCATCCGTCGCAGTGTGCTCGATGCGGCCGACTCTGGGTTGCCGGGCAAGCTGGCTGATGTGAGCAAGGGCACCCCCACCGAGGAGACGGTACTGTACATCGTCGAGGGAGACAGCGCCGGCGGGTCGTGCAAGATGGCACGCGACCGGCGCTATCACGCCATCCTGCCGCTGCGCGGCAAGCCCCTCAACGTGGAGGGAGTCAAGGTAACACGCCTGCTGAACAACAACGAGATCAAGTCGATCATTGCCGCCATTGGCGGTGGCATCGGTACCGACTTTCAGGTAGATGACATGCGCTATGGCGGGATCGCCATCCTGGTCGATGCTGACGTCGATGGGGATCATATCCGCACCCTGCTCTATACCCTGTTCTGGCGCTACATGAGGCCCATGATCGAGGCTGGCCGGCTGTACGTGGCCGTAGCTCCGCTCTACCTGATGCGTAAAGGCAGGCAGGCACGCTACGTCTACTCGGATCGGGAGCGGGATGCCACCCTGGAGGAATGGGGCAGGACAGGTGTGACGATTCAGCGGTACAAGGGACTGGGTGAGATGAATCCCGAGCAGTTGCGGGAGACTGTCTTTCAGGTGAATGAGAGCGGGCCCTTCAACGACAGCCTGCGACGGGTGACGGTGGAGGATGTGCATCACGCCAACCAGCTTCTGGCCACGTTGATGGGCCGGTCGGCCCGGCAGCGCCGTACCTGGCTCCTGGAGCGATGGCGCCAGGAAGATGCTTCCAACAACGGCGGGGTTGGAGATGAAGATGGATAGCAGGGCATGGATGGGAAGGTGACAAAGGATGCTGACTGACACGATCACGCTGGAGACAATTGCGCTGACTACCGACCTGGAGCAGGCCTACTTTGAATATGCGGTGGAGACGATCACCGACCGGGCGTTGCCCCGCGTCGAGGATGGGCTCAAGCCGGTGCAGAGGCGCATCCTGTACGCTATGCACGATATGGGGCTGCGCCATGACCGCCCCTTCAAGAAATCAGCCCGTGTGGTGGGTGAAACCCTGGGCAAGTATCACCCCCATGGCGACCAGTCGGTGTACATGGCCATGGTACGCATGGCCCAGGATTTCTCCATGCGCCATCCGTTGATTGAGGGCCAAGGCAACTTTGGCAGCGTCGATGGAGACAGCCCCGCCGCCATGCGCTATACCGAGGCCCGTCTGGCCGAGATTTCGCAGTTTATGCTCCAGGATATCGACCAGGATACAGTGGATTCCTTGGAGAACTTTGATGGCTCCCTGCAGGAGCCCGTTATCCTGCCAGCCGCATTGCCCAACCTGTTGATCAACGGTTCGACCGGGATCGCGGTCGGCATGGCCACGAACATACCACCCCACAACCTGGGTGAGGTATGCGACGCGATTGTCTATATGGCGCAGCACTGGCGAAACCGGAAAAAGATCACCGTGGATGACCTGATGGAGATCATCCCCGGGCCAGACTTTCCTACCGGCGGGGTGTTGTACCGCTACCGGGACGACGGCGGGGACGGCAGGGTGGATACGATCCGCGATGCCTACGAGACGGGACGGGGACGGATCATCACCCAGGCCCGCGTGGACCTGGAAGACATTGGCGGAGGCAAAGTCAATATCGTCGTCACTGCGTTGCCCTATGCAGTGCAAAAGTCGACCGTCCTGGAGCGTATCGCCCGCGAGGTGCGCGACGGAAAGATCGGTGGTATCACCGACCTCCGCGACGAGTCGGATCATGAGGGTATGCGAGCTGTGATCGAAGTCAGTCGTGTGGCCGATGCCCGCGAGGTGCTAGAGAGCGTTCTTAGCCACAGCCAGCTGCGCGAGACCTTTGGCGTCAATGCGCTAGCCCTGGTCGCCGAGAAAATCAATGGGGAATCGATCGTGCGCCCACACCGGCTATCGCTGCGCGAAATGCTGGTCTTCTTTGTGGAGCACCGGTTGAATGTCATCGTGCGGCGCAGTCGCTACGAGCTGGAGA
>JASFHU010000463.1:0-4641 GCA_050123055.1 Anaerolineae bacterium | reverse complement strand
CGGTTCTGTGCCCGCTTCCTCGGCATGGACGAGGCCGGGGTACGAAAGGGCCACGCCGGGGTCTACATCAATACACCCGACCTGCACGGCCTGCTCGGCCCGGTGCCCACCCTGGAGGGCTTTTACCTGGCCACCGGCCTCAGCGGCCAGGGCTTCAAGATGGCGCCCGTGATCGGCCAGGCCATGGCCGAGCTGATCCTGCATGGCCAGGCAGATGTGATCGACATAACGCCTTTACGCGTAACCCGTTTTGAAGAGGGACAGCCCTTCAAGGGACTGCATCCCTACGGCTGAGCTTTGGAACGGACCGATTCAGAACAAGGAGTGGATATTGCTTTACTTTGGATACTGCACATTGCTGGAGACGGCAACCATGCGGCAATACTGCCCCACGGCAGCGCCAGTAGGGGTGGGGAGCCTCTCGGGCTACAGGCTCTGCTTCGAGACTTACGGCCCGGAAGACCAAAGAGGAGGCTGCAATCTCCGGGAGGTGGCCGGGGAGGAGATACTGGGCGTGCTCTACGAGCTCACCCCCGAAGCGCTTGCCGCTCTCGATAGCATCTCCGGGGTGGACCAGGGCCACTACGAGCGCATCGACGTCACCGTGGTCAGCGATGGCCGCGAGATACCGGCCCTCACCTACCGCATCCCTGCGCCGGGCGGGTCGTTCCATCCCCTGGCCGCATACGTCCGCCCCATCCTGGACGGTGCCAGGGAATGGTCACTGCCAGAGGAGTACATCGCCAAGCTGGCACAGATCGTCGAGGCCGCCCAGTAGCTGCTCGAACATGGGCCTTCGCCTCACTCACTGTGCAAGAAGCATCACTCGCTGGACCCGGAACAACAGTCGCCAGACCCGAACCTACTCCAGCGTGCACAGATCCGCTAATCCTGCCCATCCGCTGTTCTCTGCAGTTTCACTGGCTCCTTCAGGACTTTGACACGACTCGAGGCGTTCCGTGGCTGATCTCACCATGTACTCAGCAAAGGCTAGGCGATGAGCAACACCAGCTACGATGTGATCATCGTAGGCGGCGGCATCATCGGCTGTTCCATCGCCTACCATCTCCTGGTAGCAGATAGCCGTCTGAAGGTATGCGTCGTCGAGATGGATCCCTCCTACTCCTACGCTTCCACCACCCTGTCTGTAGCCAACGTCCGGGTCCAGTTCACCGTCCAGGAGAACATCCAGATCTCCCTTTACGCCCTCGACTTTCTCGAGCGCTTTGGCGAGGAGATGGCCGTGGGCGACGAAATACCCAACGTCGGGTTCCGTCACCAGGGGAACCTCTTTCTCGTCGACGAGACAGAGCGCGAGCACGCCGGTAAGAGATTGGCCCTGCAAAAGAGCCTGGGCTGCCAGGTAGAGTGGCTGTCCCCGGCCGAGATCGAGCGCCGCTATCCCCTCTACGATGCCAGGGGGTACGCAGGAGGCACCTTTGGCATCCAGGACGGGACCATAGACGCTTACGCAGTGCTCATGGCCTACCGGGCCAAGGCCAGGTCTTTGGGGGCAGAGTTTCTCCACGACGAGGTAGTCGAGATCCTGCGCCACGGGAGCCGCATCACCGGCCTCCGGTTGGCTTCGGGAGGCAGCTTGGTGTCCAGGATCGTCGTCAACTGCAGCGGAGCCTGGGCGGCCCAGGTTGCCCGTACCGCAGGAGTGACCCTACCCGTCAAGCCTCAAAAGTGCCAGGTCTTTGTCCTGGACACCGAGGTCAAGCCCGACGGCGCTCTGCCGCTGACCATCCTGCCTTCCGGCCTGTGCATCCTCGACGAGACCGAGGGGCAGATTCTCTGCCTGCGGTCCATCGAAGACTCGAACCAGATCGATTTCACCCTGGAGAGGAGCAGGTTCACCGCTGGTCTGTGGGAGGAGCTGGTCCAGTTTGTCCCGGCCTTCGACCGTCTCAGGCTCGTCCAGGGCTGGGTAGGTCTCTTCGCCATGAACACCCTCGACAGCAACGCCATCCTCGGCCAGTGGCCCGAACTGGACGGCTTCTTTCTGGCCTGCGGCTTTTCAGGCCACGGCTTCCAGCAGAGCCACGCCGTGGGTCGCTACCTGGCCGAGCTCATCACAGGTCGCACGCCAACCCTCGATCTATCGGTCTTTGGCCCACAGCGCATTCTGGAGAATAGGCCCATACTTGAGGGCATGGCCGGCGGGTCGTCGGACCACGACTGAGCATACCCAAAATGATAGACCAATGGAGAAAGCAACTCAACATGAGGCAATCGCGTCCTCCCGCAGGCTGTATTCCGCTCAAATGACGCTTAGAGGTCATGCATTCCCTAGTACACGGAGGCGCAAATCCCCGGCTAGTCATCGCTTGCCAGGGATCTGGCGATCCCTGGCATTCTAGGTCAGATCGTGTTATTTCGCCCGGGATCTAGCGATCCCCTCTGAGTGAGACACCACGGGTGCATTTGACCCCATTTGTGCTAGGTCCTGTTCGATTCCGGCAACGAGCCTGCGGCTTGTCCAACCCAAAACTGATGCCTCGATAACAGAAGGGAGGGATTCTGTGAAAAGTCAAGTCTACTTTATAGATTTTCGTTCCACCGAAAAAGAGAACTTGCTCCAAAAGCTGGCCCGGTTGGTGCACGCCGCCGGGATCCGCGACACGTTCCGAGCGCGCGATCTTGTGGCCGTCAAGGTCCACTTCGGCGGGCCGGGAAACACGTCCACAGTCCGGCCCGTCTACCTGAGGCAAATCGTCCACATCATCAGAGAAACGGGCGGCATCCCCTTTCTGACAGATACCACCACCCTGTCCGAGATCTCACCGCCCGGCCGGGGAGATGCCCCCAGCCATCTGCAGATCGCGGTCGAGAACGGCTTCGCCTACCCGGTCGTGGATGCGCCTATCGTCATCGCCGATGGGCTGCGGGGTCTCAGCGAGGTCGTAGTGACCATTGACCAGAAGCGGTTCGAGGCAGTATCCATAGCGGCCGAGATCGCCAATGCGGACGCCCTGATCTCCGTCGCCCACTTCAAACTGCACGAAGGTGCGGGTTTTGGTGGCGCCCTCAAAAACCTGGCCATCGGTTGCGCGACCCGGGGAGCGAAGCTGAGACAGCATTCTGCACGGCCGCCCAAGATCATCGCAGAAAAGTGCACCGCCTGTGGCAGGTGCGTGGCTCACTGTCCGAGCGGTGCCCTCACCATCGTCGACAATACCGTAGTCAGGGATGCGGACAGGTGCAACATGTGCGCCATCTGCTACGGCGATTGCCCAGACAGGGCGTTCGACATCGTCTGGATCTCCTCCGAAGAGGACCCCTACTTCTATCACGAGACCAAGATGGAGCATGCGCTGGGGGCGCTGAAGGGCAAGGAGGGTCGGGCCTTCTTTGTCAACTTTATCAACCACGTCTCCCCGAACTGCGACTGCTACTGGCACAACGATGCGCCCATCATCAGGGATGTCGGAGTCGTCGCTTCCCAGGACCCCGTTGCCATCGACCAGGCCTCCCTCGATCTCATGAATCAGGAACCGGGCCTTCCCGGAACCGCGTTGAAGACCAACACCGCTCCGGGCCAGGACAAAGTCAGGGGCGTATACCCCTATTCAAAGCACGAAATACAACTGGCTTACGCTCAAGAGATCAGTCTCGGCTTCCGTGACTACGAATTGATCGAGATCTAGAACTCGACCAACAGACCCGGCAAGATCGTTACCCGTGAGTTGAGAGTCCCGCCTCCGTTGTTCCCTGGCTGCCGCAGACCCAGGATGATGGGCCGCTGGCCCACTGCGGCAGGCCTGGACCGGTCGCGGCTCACAGTCGCTTGCCCGGATCAGGCGTCAATGCTATAATGCAAACCACATCATACCGGTGACCGGGGCGCCGCACACTGCCCGCGCAGGCAGCCGCCCACTTTCATTCGCTAGAGAGGAAACGCCATGACAACGCATCCTGATGCTGAAACCTTGATACAGTCCTTCGCCCTGACCCACCGCATCATCAAGCTGCAGACCGATGGCCTTAGCCACGAGGACAGCATCGTGCAACCACCCTTCCGTGCCAACTGCCTGAACTGGGTATTGGGACACATCATCGTCGGCCGCGACACGGCCCTGGAGCTCCTCGGCCAGGCGCCCATCTGGGACGCAGACACGGCCGCTCGCTACGTGTCCGGCTCCGAGCCGATAACCAGCCGCCAGCGCGCGCTGCAGCTACAACGGTTGCTCGGTGACCTGGACCGGTCGCAGCAAAAGATCGAAACTGCCTTGCAGGGGGCAACCCCTGAGCGCCTGGCCGCGTCGGTCCAATCCCGCGGCAGCGAGCGTCCCCTGGGACAGCACCTCGCCGGCCTGCACTGGCACGAGACCTACCACACCGGCCAGTTGGAGCTGCTCCGTCAGTTGGCAGGCAAAGACGACGCCATCATTTGAGAGTCCCGGGTGCGCTCATCCCTTCGACCTGAATATTGCTCAGTCCACGGGCATCCTGAGGTGCCCCCGAGCAAGTCGAGGGGCCTGGTCGAAGGATGCGTCTTGCGGGCAGGGCTTATTTCGATTGAATTAGTGGGAGGAGGTTCCACCATGATCGACCGCAAAGTGAATCACTTCATCTACGTCTTTGATCCCGTCCGCCCAGAGATGCTCACCGATCCCGACGCCTGGACCGAGGAGGACA
>JASFHU010000462.1:0-4651 GCA_050123055.1 Anaerolineae bacterium | reverse complement strand
GCATTGGACCAACCTGGTCGTTGACGTGGAGAGTTATGTGGTCCGCAGGCGGCGCTCGCTGGAAGGCCTTGCCAAGCGTGTGGCCGATCAGGTGGCCCGCAGCGGCCGCACGCAGGCCTTGGAGCCGATGCCGGCCTACGAGCGACGCATCGTGCATATCACCCTGCGCAATCACCCCAAAGTGACCACCCAGAGCGTGGGCGAGGGGGAAAGGCGCAAAGTCACTATCGTCCCCAGGCGATAGGCTAGCTGCAGCTCAATTCACGACGGCAACACAACCCCGCTCACTGCAGCGGGGTTGTTGCCAACGTACCTTCTCAATAGTTGGGGGAGGTGTTTGTGCGGGCGGCAAAGCCGCCCGCACAAACACCAGCCTTCCCCGGATTATTGAAAAGATACTTGCCAACAGCGGATAGTAGCAGGAGCCAAATTGACACGAAGTCGCATTGTCTTCTTGCTTTGGATCGTCGTAGCCATAGGAGCGATCGGAACCGGGCGTGAGTTGCTCTACAACCTGTGGTACCTGTTGACCGCCCTGCTGATCTTTTCCTTTCTTTGGGCATGGTCTGGCATCCGTTGGGTGAGCGTGCAGCGAATCACCCGCACCGCGCGCTCTCAGGTGGGCAAGATCGCCGAGGAACGTCTGGTCGTCAGAAACCGTGGGCCGATTCCCAAGCTCTGGCTGGAGGTGTTCGACCATTCTTCCCTGCCCAGTCATCGGGTCAGCCGTGTGATCAGCCCCCTTGGCGCGCGAAAAACTTATGCCTGGACGATCCAGACCCGCTGCGTCCAGCGGGGCCGCTTCACCCTTGGTCCACTGACGCTGGTCAGTGGCGACCCCTTTGGCCTGTTTCAGCGATCCCGCCGCCTCGAGGAGCCACGGGGCAGTACCATCATTGTCTACCCACCCACGGTAGAGGTACCCAATTTCGCCCCCCTCGTCGGCATCCTGCCCGGGGGAGATACCATGCGCCGCCGCACGCCCTATGTCACCACCAACGTCTCAGGCGTGCGCGACTATGCCCCTGGCGACAGCTTTAACCGCATCCACTGGCCCTCTTCGGCGCGAACCGGACGGCTGATCTCCAAAGAATACGAACTCGATCCAACCGCCGATGTCTGGCTCTTTTGGGACCTGGAGCGCGCCGCCCAGGCCGAATTGGTGTGGGCCGACCGCAAGGCAATCACCGAGCCACGGCTGCCCTGGGAGATCGGCCCTGACCTGATACTGGAGCCATCGAGCGTCGAGTATGGAGCCGCCATTATCGCCTCGCTGGCCAAGCACTTTATCGAGCGCGACCGTGGCGTCGGCTTTATCGCCTACAGCCAGCACCGCGAGGTCATCCCGGCCGACCGGGGCGAGCGCCAGTTGGCCAAAATCCTGGAAACCCTGTCGGTCATCCGTGCCGAGGGGCGCATTCCGCTGTCCGAGATCATTGCCGCCGAAGGCGCCCATCTCAGCCGCAACACCACCGCCGTTATCGTCACCCCCACCGACGAGCCCTACTGGATCGCCGCCGCCCGCGATCTGAAGCAGCGCGGGATCAATGTCATTGCCGTGCTTCTCGAATCCCACAGCTTTGGCCATGCGCGCAGCAACGAGGATTTGGTCACCGAGCTGTCCATCAGTGGCATCCCCACCTACCTGGTACGCGAAGGCGATGACCTGGCCCTGGCCCTGGCCAGGCCCTATGCGCGTGCCGTAGGGCCAATGGTGGGACGCTCCATCTAGACCAAGCGAGGCAGGATCATGATCCACGGGGACCGCATCACCCTCCGGGCGATTGAACGCCAAGACCTACCCGACTATGTTCGCTGGTTGAACGATCCCAAGGTTTTGGAATATTTCGGCAACCCCGTGCCCCTCTCCCTGGTCCAGGAGGAGAGGTGGTACGAGCAGATGCTCCAGGACCCGGCGACCTGCGCCTTTGCCGTCGAGTTCGAAGGGCAGCACATCGGCGGGGCCGGCTTTAGCGAGATCGACGGACGCCACGCCCACGCCGAGGTCGGGCTGTTCATCGGCCCGCCCGAGCTTTGGGATCGCGGCCTGGGCGCCGACGTGCTCCAGACCATGCTGCGCTTTGGCTTTGAGCAGATGAATCTGCATCGCATCTACCTGAGAGTGTTTGCCGAAAACAAGCGGGCCATCCACCTCTACGAAAAGGTGGGCTTCCAACACGAAGGTCGCTGGCGAGAGAACGAGTTCCGCCACGGTCGCTACCACGATATCCTGTGGCTGAGCATCCTGCGGCACGAATGGAACGGCTGATAGACTATGTACAGTTTGGATGATACCATCGCCGCCATCTCTACACCAGCCGGCGAAGGCGGGATCGGCATTGTCCGGATGACCGGTCCCGACGCGGCGTCTATCCTGCGCCGACTGTTCGAACCCGGTTCAAAACCTCATCCACTGCGCCTCGAACCTCGCACCATGCACTATGGTCACATCGTAGATCCAGATGCCGGCGCGACGGTGGACGAGGTCCTGGCCGTGTACATGCCCGCACCCCGAACCTACACACGCCAGGACGTGGTCGAGATCAACGGCCACGGCGGGATCGTGGCCCTGCGCCGCATCCTGAGCCTATGCCTGCGGCAGGGAGCCCGCGTTGCCGAGGCAGGCGAGTTTACGGCGCGCGCCTTCCTCAACGGCCGTCTGGACCTGGCCCAGGCAGAAGCGGTCCTGGACGTCGTGCAGGCCAAGACCGAGGTCTCGCTGCAAGCAGCCGTCGGACAGTTGGAAGGTCACCTGTCCGGGCAGGTAGGCTCGGTGCGGGCCAGGCTGGTGGAGGCCCTGGCCTACCTCGAAGCCACCATAGACTTTGAGGAAGACGAGATTCCGGAGCAGGATATCGGCCCCGACCTCGACCGGGCCACCATCGCCCTACAGCGGCTGCTGGCCGACGCTGACCGTGGCATCATCTATCGCCAGGGCATCCGGACCGCCATCGTCGGCTGTCCCAATGTGGGCAAATCGAGCCTGCTGAACCGCTTGTTGCGCACCAGCCGGGCCATCGTCACCGAAATTCCGGGCACCACCCGCGATACGCTGGAGGAGACGCTCAACCTGCAAGGGGTACCCGTCGTCCTGGTCGACACCGCGGGCATCGCCCAAAAGACGGAGGACCCTATCGAGCGGTTGGGCATCGAACGCAGCCGGACGGCCCTGGCCCAGGCCGACCTGGCCCTTCTCGTCGTCGATGCCAGCCAATCGGTGGCCGCGGCAGATCGGGCCATTGCCGCCCTGGTGAAAGACAAGGCCGCCATTGTCGTCCTGAACAAGATCGATCTCCTGGAGGCGGATGCCCTGTCGGACGCGGATATGCTGCCGGGTGCGAACGTCCTCTTGGACGCGCCTACCGTGCCTGTATCGGCGCTAACCGGGCAGGGCTTGGGCGAGCTGGAGGAAGCCATCGTCGCGGCTGTGTTCTCCGGGCAGGTCGAGCCCGCTCGAGCCCCGTTGGTAACCAGCCCGCGACACAAGGAAGCCCTGAACCGGGCGCTGGACCATCTGGTCGATGCCCATTCCGCCTACCAGGCTGGCCAACTGGCCGACCTGGTGGCCATCGATCTGACGGCTGCCATCCGCGCCCTGGGCGAGATCACCGGCCAGGCGGCCAGCGAGGACCTGGTAGAAACCATCTTTGGCAAATTCTGTATCGGCAAGTGAGCCTTGAGGATCGAATGCGCGATAGCTCATTGCAACACCTGACCCCACGGACCCATCCGGCATCATCTCGGCCCAGGCGCAAACCGGGCGCAGCGTTCATGGCACTGCTCCTGCTTCTGACCATCGTCAGCAGCACCCTGGGCGGCTGTGGCGGCGGGCCAGTCCCGATCTCTGACGCAGGCCTTTCGCCCACTGTCGCCAGCCCGACGCCAAGTCTCACACCAACCTTGACCGCCTCGCCAACGGTCACCGATGCCCCCAGGACGGCAACGCCATCGCCGTCCCCGTCGCTCACATCGACTCAGGCCGCCCCCCCCACTTTCACACCCTCCATGACTCCCTCCCCAGTTGCCACCACGACCTGGACCCGCACCCCCGAGCCTTCGGGGCCCACCTCCACGCCAACGGCCACGGCGTTGGCCCCTATCACCCCCGCGGCAACGATCACGCCCACAGACACGATCACCCCCACGCTGACACCCACCCTGACCCCAACGCCCATGTTCAGCCCCACTCCGCTGCCCACGCCAACCTATTCCGGCGACGTCGAACACCTCCTGCTCGTCGGGCTCGACTCGACCAGGAATCTGGGCGCCCAGAACACCGACGTCATCATGGTCGCCGCCATCAACAAAGACACCAAGCAGGTGTCGATGCTCTCTATCCCCCGCGATCTGTGGGTCTATATCCCCGCCCACGGTTGGAGCCGCATCAACGTGGCCCACAAATTTGGTCATCGCGCCGGTTATCCGGGAGGCGGTCCCGGCCTGCTGGCCGACACCATCGAGATCAACTTTGGCATCCCCATCGACCATTGGGTGCGGGTCGATTTTCGGGGCTTTGCCCGCGTGGTGGACGCGCTGGGCGGCGTGGACATGACCGTGGCTTGCCCGGTGAACCTGCGCTACAAACCCCCAAAATCTGAAGAGGAAGAGGAGATGATCCTCGAACCGGGAGTCCACCACCTGGATGGGGCCA
>JASFHU010000461.1:0-4659 GCA_050123055.1 Anaerolineae bacterium | reverse complement strand
GAATTCACTCACCGCAATTGAACTGCAGTACCGGATAGACTTCCTATTCTCTGAGGCTGATTTCTCGCTCTTGGCTTGCACCAGTAAGTTAATGGCAATTACTAAACACAGCCCAAATCCGGGCTCCTTCTGCCCATTGGCAGCCAACCCGACTTGACAATCATCACAAACCAGTGTACACTGGGCCTAATAAGTTAATTCCTCTAACAAATTCGCTCGGGAGACACCGTGCCTGTCACACAGAAGGCTACGCAAGAGCAAACCAAGCTCCACAACAAACGCCTGATCCTCAAGACGATCTATGATGAGGGCCAGATCAGCCGGGCCGACATTGCCCGAGCCACCCGCCTAACGCGCCCAACCGTCTCGAGCATTGTGGCGGATCTGATGGAGGAAGGTCTGGTCGTAGAGGTAGGGCAGGGGCCATCAAAGGTGGGCAAGCCCGCCACCCTGCTGAGTGTGGTAGATGATTCCCGCCACCTGATCGGCATTGACCTTGCGGAAAGTGTATTCCGGGGATGTGTGGTCAATCTACGTGGAGAGATCAAACATCGCGTGAATCTGCCCGTCAGGGAGCGGGACGGGGACGCTGCCCTGGCACTGGTCTTCGAACTGATTGACGAGCTACTTGCTCGAACCGATAGCACACTCCTGGGGATTGGGATCGGTACGCCCGGACTGATGGACGCCCGGCATGGGGTGGTGCGCGAAGCTGTCAACCTCGACTGGCCTAACCTGCCTCTTGGGGCCCTTTTGGACAGACGGTATGGTTTGCCTGTTTACGTCGCCAACGACTGCCAGGTGGCTGCTCTGGGCGAGTACATCTTTGGTAAAAGGCAAGATGTCTCCAGTTTGCTCGTTATCAAGGCAGGCCGGGGCATTGGATCAGGAATTGTGCTCAACGGCCGGCTGTATCATGGAGATGGCTTTGGTGCTGGTGAGATCGGGCACGTAGTGGTTGTGGAACAGGGGGCGCTCTGCCGGTGTGGTCACTTTGGTTGTCTGGAGACGGTGGCCAGCAGTCGAGCTATCGTGCAGCGGGCTCAAGCGATTGCCCGAAGCAACCCTCAGTCACCCCTCCACCGGCTGGTCACCCGCCCGGAAGAGATCGATACCAATGTCGTTATGCAGGCGTTCCAAGCTGGAGACAAGGAACTAGCAGCCTACATTGACGTGGCCGGGCGCTACCTCGGTCGGGCTGTGGCCAACCTGGTGGCTGCCTTGAATATCCAACACATCTCCATTGCCGGGAGCATCACCCGGTTTGGCCAGCCCCTGCTAGAGCCAGTCAGACAAGAGATGTCCCTACGAGCCCCGCCTGTATTGGTGCCTGGGACCCGCGTCGATTTTTCATCCTTGGGCCCCGACATCGTGATTCTGGGGGCCGCTGCATTGCTCTTGAGTCATGAGTTGGGCCTGATGTGAACCCGTTTTGCCTTGTTTGTGAAAGCGCACAGCAACCTGGAGGAGTGATGTCGCTTCAACTGATCAAACCACGTTTCGTGCCACCTCTGGATGAGGGATTTCGTCCGGCTGTGCTCGCCAACCGTGCCTATCGAAAAGAAGTCGAGGACTCCGGGGGCGGCGTCCCCCTGATTCTCGGTCTGGAACGGGCGAGGGGTTCTCTTTCCCGTTTTGAGACAGAGGTCTTTCCCGAGGGGCATCCCCGCGCTGAGGCCAACCTTGTCCATGCCGAGCGTTTGCTCAAATTTCTCCTCTGGGGACGCGGCGGCTGGAAGATGTATGTAGGCGGTCCCAAGAGCATAGGGGACTATATCCAGAACTGTTACGCGCCTGGAGGACCACGCGCCTTTGACCGGCATATCATTGGAGAGAGGATCTATCAGAAGCCAATCACCGTTGTCACCTGTTCCCCAGCCGACGTACCACCGCAACGGGAGACTGAACGACCCTTGGGACGACACCTGGATGGCTACCGCATCGGATTTGACCTGGGCGCTTCGGACCTCAAAGTCTCGGCCGTAGTGGATGGCAAAGCCATCTTTAGTGATGA
The DNA here is from genome assembly GCA_050123055.1 of Anaerolineae bacterium. GTDB lineage: Bacteria > Chloroflexota > Anaerolineae > JAAYZQ01 > JAAYZQ01 > JASFHU01. Next base: position 2,645 of record JASFHU010000461.1, on the reverse strand, counting down.
GATCGTGTGGGAACCGGGCGAGCAGAGCGATCCCCAATATCATTATGACACGATCCTGGCGGCCATCAGGTTAGCAGCCGAAAAGATGCCCAGGGTAGATGCCATTGGCGGCAGCTCGGCAGGCGACTATGTCGACAACCGCCCCATGGCTGCTTCCCTATTCCGGGGCATTCCAGAAGAGCGGTTCGACGAGGTGCGAGACATGTTTCTGCGCATCCGCGATGAAATGGGGGTGCCGCTGGAGATCATCAATGATGGAGAGGTCACCGCCCTGGCCGGGTCGATGTCTTTGGGTGTCAACGGCATCCTCGGTGTGGCGATGGGATCGAGTGAGGCCGGGGGCTATGTCACCAAGGACGGCAACCTTACCGACTGGTTGAACGAGTTGGCCTTCTGCCCTGTCGACTACAGCCCAGATGCCCCGGTGGACCCATGGTCTGGCGACAGGGGGTGTGGTGCACTGTACTTCTCGCAACAGTGCGTTTTCCGCCTGGCACCCAAAGCTGGGATCGACCTGCCCAACGGTGTGACAAAAGCCGAGAAGCTCAAGTTCGTCCAGCGTCATCTGGAGACTGGACACGAAGGGGCGACTCAGGTCTGGCAGAGCATCGGCACCTACCTGGGCTATGCCATCGCCCACTATGTTGATTTCTATGAGATGGAGCACCTGCTGATCCTAGGACGTTGCACTTCCGGCAGAGGAGGCTCGCTCATCCTGGACGGGGCAATGGAGGTACTCGAAACGGAGTACCCGGAGCTGGCTGCCCAGATCAGCATCCATCTGCCGGATGAGAAGAGCCGGCGCGTAGGACAGGCCATTGCCGCAGCAAGTCTCCCGGTGGTTCAGTAGAAGGCCAGAACAGAGGGCCTGCTCACTAGCCACAGGCGTGTCAGTGAGGGAGATACGACGAAGGAAAAGGTGACAACCCATCCGTCAACTGTGATTGGGGTCTTGACAACAACCAGATCCCATGGTACAATGTAGCCAGGTTAGCAGACGTCAGCTTGTCAGACAAGTTTAGGGTGTGTCCTATGCAGGCTCTCAAACCCATAGCGCTTCCATCCATCCACCAGGAGGTCCAGAATCGCATCAAGGAGTACATCCTTGCCAACCATCTGCAGCCTGGCGACCCACTCCCTTCAGAGCCCCAGCTTGCCGAGCAAATGGGCGTTAGCCGTGCGGTCGTGCGCGAGGCACTGCGTTCCCTGGAATCGTTAGGCGTGATCTATTCCCGGCGTGGTGCCGGGCGCTACGTCAGTGACTTTAATATGGATCCTATTCTCCACAACCTGAGCTACGGCATGCTCTTCGATACTGAGGAATTGGATGAGATCATAGCTGTGCGGGAGCGTCTCGAAGCAGGCTTTGTTGCTGATGCCATCAAAGCCATGGACAGGGATACTCTGGAGCACTTGCGAAGCCTGATCGGCAAGATGCAGCAGAAAATAGCCACCGGAGAAGACTTTTTGGTGGAGGACTTGGAGTTTCACCGCGCCATCTATCAAGTGACGGGCAACCGCCTGTTGATCAAGCTACTCGACATCTTTCGATCTGTGTACCAACAATTGCACGACCACTCACTGCACGTTTCAGTCGACCCGCAGGATGAGTGGCAGAATCACAATGCCATCCTGCAGGCGATTGAGACCCGAGATGCCGACTTGGCGCAGCAGCGCTTGAGGACCCACTTTGAGGGCATAAAGGAGCGGCTGCACGTGGCCCGGCTGGCCAACACTGACCGGGAATAGAAGGATGATGGTGTATCTGCGCACCTGCCAGTGCCTCGGCAGGTTCGCTCTTGCGTTAGGTGGAAAGGGGGTGGTGTCTGGAGAAGACTAGAAGCGCTGTCAGTACAAGTAGTGATTCACAAGTAGTACCCAAATTTCGAGTTTGAAAAAAAGGAGGACATGATGTCGAAAAAGTTGTTGGCCCTACTGGCACTTGTAACGATTGCGAGTATGCTCGCTGCCTGTGGCGCTACTCCAGAACCCCAAACCATCGTGGAGACCGTCATCGTCGAAAAAGAGGGACAGACGATCATTGAAACGGTGGAAGTAGAAGTGGAGAAGGAGGTGGTGGTCACCCAGGAAGTGGAGGTAGAGAAGGAGGTCGAAGTCGAGGTTGTCGTCACGGCTACCCCAGAACCGGTGGAGCAGGTCATCATCGGCGGCTTTGACGTTGGCCCTGGCGGCGCGCCCCAGACCGTACCGTACATGAGTGGTGCGGGTCACATTTGGTATTCCAAAATGCTCACTCCCATCATCATGATGAATTCCGACTACACTGAGCATACCGCCGACGGTAGCTTGTCGACAAGTTGGGAGAGCAATGAAGACGCCACGGTATGGACCTTCTATCTGCGGGAAGGCGTTAAGTGGCACGATGGTGAACCATTCACGGCCGACGATGTCAAGTTCACGGCTGAGTTTGTCTACACGCCGGGTTCGCCGGCTACTTTCCCGCCCTTCCGCGAGGATCCCAGGGTGGTTGGTCTTGAAGAGTATCAGGCCGGCGAAGCAGACGAGATTGCTGGCGTGGTGGTCGTGGATGACTATACGGTCGAGATTCAATTGACGGAGCCCAACCCGCGTTTCTACGACACGCTGCGTCATTTCTACATCCTGCCCGAGCACGCCATAGACTT
>JASFHU010000460.1:0-4661 GCA_050123055.1 Anaerolineae bacterium | reverse complement strand
AACGCTCTGCCGCCCTGCGCCAGTATGACGAGTGTGTGGCGATCCTCCAGGACCAGTTGGACGTACCCCCGCGGGAGGCGACCACCGAGCTCTACCGGGCCATCAAGGGTAACCGCGCCCCGCCACAGCCGACCGGCGCATCCCCGGCACCTGTGAAAGAAAGACCGAGGGAAGAGCTCCCTTCCCCAGAACGCCTCCCTGATATCCCAGTCCAGATCCAGGCATTCCTGGAGAGAGGTGAGCCGGTCGAAAGGCCCGTCTTTGTCGCCCGAGAGGGCGAGCTGGAGCAATTGGAGGGGTACCTCGATTCGGCGCTGGCCGGTCAGGGGAGGGTGGCCTTTGTCACAGGTGACGCAGGCTGTGGAAAGACGGCCCTGATCCAAGAGTTCGCCCGGCGCGCCCAGGAAGCTCAGGCCAACCTGATCGTTGCCTGGGGGCATGGAAACGCCCATACTGGCCTTGGCGATCCATACCTGCCCTTCCGCGAGGTTCTGGGCATGCTGACCGGCGACATCGAAGCACGATGGGCGGCACGGGCCATGACCGGGGAGCAGGCACTCCGTCTGTGGCACTTACTCCCCCTGGCGGTACAGGCACTGGTGGAAGCCGGCCCGGACCTGATCGATCTCTTTGTGCCCGGAGCCGCACTGGCCAAGCGAGCGGGCGACTACACGCAGTGGCCAGTTGGGTCAGCCAGCCTGGCGCAACTGGAGGAGATCTTGGCCAGCAGAGCAACCGCCCCCAACAGCCGCGGCCTGCAGCAGCAGGCCCTGTTCGAGCAGTACACCCAGGTGTTGCAGGTGCTGTCGAGCCATCACCCCCTGCTCTTGGCCCTGGATGACCTGCAGTGGGCGGATGGCGGTTCCACCAACCTGCTGTTCCACCTGGGAAGGCAGATGGTGGGCAGCCGGATCCTGATTGTGGGTTCCTACCGACCGACCGAGGTATCCCTAGGACGTCCTCCTTCGGCGCTGGCCGGAGGGACAGAGGAGCGGGAACGGCATCCCCTTGAGCCGATCGTCAACGAGTTCAAGCGCACCTTTGGTGAGATCGAGGTCGACCTGGAACAGGCCGAGGGCCGCCGGTTCGTAGATGCCCTCCTGGACAGCGAGCCCAACCGGTTGGGCGACGCCTTTCGCGAGACGTTGCACCAGCACACCAGAGGCTACCCGCTCTTTACCGTCGAGCTGCTGCGCGGCATGCAAGAGCGGGGAGATCTGGTACATGACGGGGAGGGCCGATGGGTCGAGGGAGCAACGTTGGACTGGGAGACGCTGCCAGCGCGCGTGGAGGCGGTGATCGCGGAGCGCATCGGCCGCTTGCCAAAGAAGTTGCGGGACGTACTGACCGTGGCCGGCGTGGAGGGTGAGACCTTTACCGCCGAGGTGATGGCCCAGGTGGCTGCGGCTGATGAGCGGGAGCTGGTCCGTTGCTTGAGCGACACATTGGACAAACAGTACCGCCTGGTGAGCGCCAGGGGGATCCAGCGGCTGAGCCCTCCCCTGGGTGGGACGGTGGTTGGCCGGCGCGTGTCGCTCTACCGCTTCCGGCACATTCTGTTCCAGAAGCACCTGTACAACAGCCTGGACCCAGTGAAGAGGGCGCATCTGCACGAGGCGGTGGGGACAGCGTTGGAAGCGCTATACGGGAGCGAGACTGAGGAAACTGTAGCGAGCCGAGCGGGCGCTGCACAACTGGCGCGGCACTTTCAGGAGGCAGGCAACGCTGAAAAGGCAGTGGGCTATTTGCGCCAGGCCGGGGAAAGGGCGCAACGGCTATACGCCAATAGGGAAGCGGCCGGGTACCTCCGGCAGGCGTTGGCACTGCTCGAGACCACCCATCTAGCGGAGGCCCAGAGCGAGTGGTACCAGGAGACAGCTACCCGGCTGTACGAGAGCCTGGGCGACGTGCTGGAATGGACCGGAGAGCACGACCAGGCCAGGGCAGCCTATGTAGAGGCCCTGGGTCAGGTTCCCGGGGGTGACCTGTTCTGGAAGTCCCACCTCCATCGCAAGGTGGGCAACGTCGAGCGATTACAGCGCCGCTACGCAGATGCGTTCCAGGCCTACGCTTTGGCAGAGGCCGCCTTGGAGGAAGAAGCAATCGAATCCAGCCCGGAGTGGCAGGAAGAGTGGGTGCAGATCCAGCTTGAGCGGATGTGGATGTATTATTGGCTGGGTCAGTGGTCCCAGATGTCCGAATTGGCGAGTCAGGTCCACTCCTCTGTGGAGCAATATGGTACGCCCACCCAGTGCGTCAGTTTTTTCCTTTGTCTGGCCAGTAGGAACAATCGGCGAGATCGCTACTTTGTGTCTGACGATACGCTGGCCTTTTGCCAGACCGCGCTGGCCATCAGCCTGGAGACAGAGGACCCAAGCCAGATCGCCTGGGCTCGCTTTCTGCTTGGCTTTACAGAACTTTGGCATGGCGACCTCGACGGGGCGGAGAAACAGATGCAGGCTGCCTTGGCGCTGGCCGAGCAGACCGGCGATATCGTGCATCAATCACGCTGCCTGACCTACCTGACCGTCCTTTACAGGAAACAGGGTCAAGTGGATCAAGTCCGGCACTATGTTTCCCGGAGCTTGGCGGCGGCGACAGTGGGGGAGATGGACGAATATATTGGCATGGCCAAAGCGAACCTGGCCTGGCTAGCATGGCGCGAGGGGGAGTTGACTCAGGCAGAGGCGGATGGGCGAGCCGCTCTGGAACTATGGCAGCAACTGCCGTCTGCCCACTCGAGCTGCGCCTTTCAGTGGGCCGCGCTCTGGCCTTTGATTGGTGCGGCGCTCGCCCACAACCGGACCTCGGAGGCAATCGAGTGGGCGAAAGGATTGCTCGAACCCACGCAGCAATGCCTGCCAGCCCCTCTGACAGCCGCTGTAGAAAAAGCGATCCTATCCTGGAAAGAGGGAAACCCGCAAGCTGCACACGCCAAGCTTAGTCGGGCGCTGGCGCTGGCCCAGGAAATGGACTATCTCTGACCTGGTACTCATTCCCGCGTGATGCTCAGCAATGTCCCTCGTTCCAGGTCTTCGACCATCGAGACCTTGCCTTCCGGCCAGCGGATCTCGAGCCAGTCCGGCTGAGTGCCCTCCGCCAAACCAAAATGAACGCGGGCTGCATCCCCCGAGAGGTAGCCGCTAGCAGCCTTGACCTGGCGATAGGCGGTTCCCTCACTTGTATGGAGGGCCAGCCTGGCGCCCAGCCCGCGGCTGTTCCCGCTCCCCGGCCAGAACAGATCGACCTGCAGACTGCTGCCCTGGCAGAGCTGATTCTCGAACAGGCGTGCCTGGGCACGCAGATTGTTGACTATGATATCCAGGTCGCCATCCCCATCAAGGTCGGCCATGCTCATGCCCCTGCCGCTTTCGACGGCCCCCAACCCCCAGTCAGGCATTGGCTCAAAGCTGCCGGCCCCATCGTTCTTCAGGACTTGATTCTCCTCCACCAGTTCGTGATTGGCCAGGTGTCCCAGGGTCGTCAACTCGATCATGCCATTGACGACGTATAGATCCAAAAAGCCATCCTGATCCAGGTCGCCGAACTTGGACGACCAACTCCAACCGGTGGCCTCCAGGCCGCGGGCAATGGCTTCATTGTGCCAGACGCCATCCCTGCCCCGCACCTGGAACATGTTCTCGCTGAGCTGGGGATCGCCCTCGGGATGGGCGTCGCTGAGCAATGCCCGCAGGACCGGCTGCCAGGCAGCGGCCGTCTCGGCATCGTTGACGTAGGGCTTCATGTCGCTGGCAAATAGCTCAAAGGCGCCGTCATTGTCCACGTCGCCCAGATCAAAGCTCATCGTGCTATGCGTCGTGGTCTCCAGGGAGGGCCACTCTTCCCACTCGCCGTTGGCCCGGACCCAGGCCTGGTCGAACACGGCAAAGTCGTTGCCGACCATGACGTCGAGCTGGCCGTCTTGGTTCAGGTCGAGAAGGATGATCGTAAGCGCCTGCGCGCCTGAGGATAGCCGGGTCTCTGAGAACTCACCGCCTTCGTTCTCATAGTAGTAGACCCCTGCGTTCCCGCTCATCAAAAAGTCCACGCCAAAGTCATCCAGCAACCCCGCGTCGTACGTGGCCCCGACCATATCCAGGTCGCCGTCCCCATCCAGATCCCCCCAGTTGGCAGTGTACAGCGGCTTGCCCACGGCCGGCAACGGATGCTGGGTAAAGGTTCGACGACCTGGCTGCACTGCGGCATCGTTGTGCCAGTAGTTGGGGGCAGAGCCGGTGCGCGTCAGCAGAATGTCCAACCAGCCATCGCCATCCAGATCCACGATGGTCACCAATCGGGTATCACCCACCTCCATGCGCTCAACACGATAGTCAAGCCCCCCTTCGTTCCAGAGGATGGTGTTCGAACCGGCGTGGTTGCCGAGGACGATGTCCAGGTCGCCATCGTTGTCCAGGTCGTTGATGGCCACACCGCTGCCGTTGGCCTCGAAATTGCGTACCTGGTCGCCGCCGGGGACCGTGGTGGTGTGATCGAGGGTGTGCGCCACAAAGGTCCCGGCGCAGTTCTCTGCTGTGTCCTCCAGGGGTGTGACTTCAGTCGCGACCGGCAGCGATTCCTCCGGTTTGCTCTCCCCCCCGGAGGTGGCGCAAGCGGCCAGAAGCAGGGTAACGAGGGCGGCGGCTAGGAAGTTGGCAACACGG
>JASFHU010000459.1:0-4680 GCA_050123055.1 Anaerolineae bacterium | reverse complement strand
AGACGCCGGCTCGCCTGTCTCTCCAGACTACGGTCAGAAAGACAACGAGTTCAGCGGCAAAGTGAATTGGGTGCAGATTGACATCGATGAGAAGGCAGAGGATCTCGATCACCTGATCACGCCCGAGGAGCGCTTCAAGGTCGCGATGGCGCGGCAGTAAGCTGACGATAGACAACAGTCAAGTAACGCAGGACTGGCAGTGCTACGACAGGGTTTTGTCCCGCGACTGCCAGTCCTGTAGATATAGTACGATGTTTTAACTCGACATTCCGCAGATGCCGGGGGTCAAGCGCAACAGTCTGTCTATGGTTGGGGCTTGGCAATCTTGCAGGTCTGGGAGGGCGGCTATGAGAGACTCTTCATTCTGGAACGTTACTGTACCACGAGTACTTGGCACATACGCCATCATAGTCTTTGCGATACTGTGGGTCGGGTTTGCTATCGCACTAGTTGTGAATCGTGAGTGGCTGGACTTGCTCTGGAATTGGGTGCGAGCGTTGCCCACCGTGGCGGAGATCATTGTCTGGGTGTTTTTTCTCCCTATCATGGTGGGGCTTTGGATCTGGGAATCCTCCTGGCCAGCTCTCGTAAGCCTGTTGGCATTTGCCGGAATCGTTGTCTGGACTATCCTTGCTGTGTCCGGCTTTTTGCGAGCTGTGCGATAAGTACTTTCATCAAGGACGACGAATGTGGCCTGCACCAGGATTACGAGAAGTAGTTGGAGGAGCTGCCCCCCCATGCACCTACCAGCCATTGCCGGCCCAGAGGCCTGTGGCACATTCGCACCGGAGAATACAACGCCGAAGCGTACCCTACGCGCATCGCATTTGACCTTATTTTCTATTTATGATATAATTCGTATTTAATGAGTGATCTTGGTGAGCAAGGGCAGCTCTCATAAGAGCATCGCCGGAACTCCCATCGGCCCAGGAATTGTGCCAGCAGGCCTGGGAGTTTCTACGATGCGGCATTCCAAAACCTACAGAAGCCAGCCAAGGATTCGACGCACCAGTGGGAGGCTCTCTCGACTCCACAGTGGCTTGAGGAAGAGAAAGAAAGAGAAGGTGAGTATCACACGATGAAATATCTACCTGAGAGCAATCTGCACCCCGTGGAAGAGACAGAGGCCGTGGGGACCGTGGCCGACATCTATGCCGACATCAAGCGCAACTTTCAATTCCCCTACCTACCCAATATGATGCAGACGCTGGCTGTCTCGCCTGCGGCCCTGACGGCTGCCTGGGGTCTGTACGGAGGTTTTCTCCTCAATACCACGCTGCCGCGGGCGCTGACGTCCATGATCCTCTTTACCGTTGCTGCGTCGCGAGACTGCGAGTATTGCACGGTCATCAACGAGTTTGCCTGCCGCAACCTGGGGCTTGACGAAGAGTCACTCCGCGAGCTGGTAGAGGATCTGGACAACGTGACACCGGAGCGCATCCGGGCCATCATCGCCTTTGCCCTGAAGGTCTCCCACGATCCGCAGGGGCTGGTGGAGGAGGATTTCGAGCGGCTAAGGGAACATGGCATCACCGACGAGGAGGTGGTGGATATCACCCTCAACGCCGCGATGGCCACCTTTTTCGACATTTTGGCCGATAGCTTAAAAGTCGAAGTTGATCCGGTGGTGGCTCAGTGGTTGGAACGCTAAGACCGTCGGTGCCGGACATAAAGCCTCTCCGGCTGATCAGCCGGAGAGGCTAGAGACGTGAAAGGCCGCTCGCAGGTGGCTTTGAGTCGTTATTCCTCTATCGTCGTCAGATCCCCTTCAGGCAGTCCCAATGCACGCGCTCGGAGCACGCGGCGCATGATCTTGCCGCTGCGGGTCTTGGGTAGCGAGCTGACAAACTCGACCGTTTCAGGTCTGGCAATCGGCCCCATCTCGTGCCCGACATGGAGCCTGAGTTCCTCGGCTAGTGCATCGGAGGGATCGAGCCCAGCCCTGAGGATCACGTAGGTGTGGATGGCGTTCCCTTTGACCTCATGCGGCAAGCCAATCGCAGCGGCTTCGGCCACTGCCGCGTGGCTAACCAGCGCACTTTCGATTTCGGCAGTGCCGAGGCGATAGCCTGATACCTTGAGCACATCATCCACACGGCCAATGACCCAGAAATAGCCGTCTGCGTCCTTTCGGGCGCTATCGCCGGTAAAGTAGAGCCCTGGATATTTACTCCAGTACTGATCTACATAGCGGTCCGGATCGTTGTAGATGGTGCGCAACATGGCAGGCCACGGTCGCTTGAGTACCAGGTAGCCCTCTTCTCCGACTTCTACCGGCTGGCCTTCCTCATCGTACACGTCGGCCTCTACTCCAGGGAAGGGACGGGTGGCGCTGCCGGGCTTGAGATCCATGACCGGCAGCGGGGTGATCATAAAGGTGCCGGTCTCTGTCTGCCACCAGGTATCCATGATCGGGCAGCGCTCCTGGCCAATGACGCGGTAGTACCACCGCCAGGCCTCCGGATTGATCGGTTCACCGACGGAGCCCAGCAGGCGCAGGGAGGAGAGATCGTGCCGGCTAGGCCACGCCTCGCCGAAACGCATCAGTCCACGAATCGCGGTCGGGGCGGTATAGAGGATGGTGATGCCGTACTTTTCGATCATGCTCCACCAGCGGTTGGGATAGGGGTAGGTTGGCGCGCCCTCGTACATGAAACTGGTTGCTCCAAGCAGCAGTGGCGCATAAACGATGTAGCTATGTCCCGTGATCCAGCCCGGGTCGGCCGCACACCACCAACGATCCTCCTCCTTGATGTCGAATACCCACTTGAGCGTCGTGGCGGTGCCGACCATGTAGCCACCGTGTGTGTGCAGGATGGCCTTGGGCTTGCCGGTTGTACCCGAGGTATAGAGCAAAAAGAGGGGATCTTCGGCATCCATCTCTTCTGTCTCAAAACGATTGCCACCACCAAGAGCGCGCGCGACGGGAAGGGATACCAGGTCGTGATACCAGTAGTCACGACCAGCCTCCATCGATACCTCGTGCCCGGTGCGCTTGAAAACTATTACATGTTCCACGGTAGGTGAGCGGTTGAGCGCTTCGTCCACGATCTGCTTGAGTTCAACGATCTTGCCCCGCATGAACCCACCATCGCAGGTAATGACGACTTTGGATTCGCTGTCCTCAATGCGTCCGTGCAAAGCCTCGACGGAGAATCCGCCATAGACAACCGAGTGGACCGCGCCGATCTTGGCGCAGGCCAGCATGGCAATGGGCAGCTCGGGAACGCGCCCCATATAGATGGTCACCCGGTCGCCCTTCTGGACCCCCATGCTGCGCAGGACGTTGCTGAACTTGCCCACTTCACGGTTGAGGGCATAGTAGGAGAAGGCGCGTCGCTCCCCATCCTCGCCCTCCCAGATCAGGGCCAGCTTGTTGCGCCGCCAGGTCTGGACATGCCGGTCGAGGCAATTGTAGACGATGTTGGTCTTGCCGCCGACGAACCACTTGTAGAATGGCTTGTTGGACTCGTCCAGTACCTGGTCCCATTCCTTGAACCAGACAAACTGTCGGGCCTGCTCGGCCCAGAAGCCAGCCAGGTCCTCATTGGCATGCCGGGCCAGTTCCTCGTAGCTCTTGACGTTGGCTACGGCGGATATTTCGGGCGATGGTTTGTAGATCTCTTGCATTGCCTGTTCTTCGGTCATGTTTCCTCCTTGTCAATCACTCGCTTAAAAGCCCGGTAGCCCACGTTGGCTCCAATACGATGAGTGCGCCAACCTGCTACGGGTATGCTTCTTGTATCTGAACTCGATCTTGAGCCGCCTGCCGCCTCCGACGTGGGGGCACCGGTGCCAGGCCAACCAATCATCGACGCCGTTGCCTATGAGGTTGAGCGGTTGAGGGCAGAGACAGTACAGGACTGTGTCCGGGAAGATTATACAACAAGTGGCGCCAAGCTGTCAAATGTGCCGGACACACCACGCCCCTCTTGGCCAAGTGGCCAGGTTTTGTTGGCTTCCAAAGGATTGACAGATCCGTCTGCGGGTGATACAATGGGGTGCATCACCATTGTGGCTTCATCACCCTAGATCTCTGACCTTTGCAACCCTGTGGTGCAAGAGCAGCACTTGGCCCTGGCGTTCTAGTTCCAGAGGGTACGCCAGCCGTGCCGCGGATGGCCCGGGGCAGAGGCACTGGCCATAGGGATGCTCTCGGTCTGGACCATGAAGGGAAGGGAGTCAAGAATATGGACCTGCGCCTCTCAAGAAGCGGTCCGGCGATGCTGTTGCTCATCGTCGTGCTGGTGGCCTGTGATCCCAATCCTGTGGGCTCGCCCTCTCCGACTCGGTTGGCCAGGCCCCCTGCTCAAGCCCTCCCTGTTGCCATTGCGACAGCAACGCCAACGGTGACCATGACACCTCCAGGCGCTATATTCTCACCGATTTTGCCCACCTCACCACTGCCCACCGCCACTGAGGATCCCTTCTTCTCACCCATCTCTCCATTGCCCACCCCCACGCCCAGCCCGCCGGTCGCGACTCAGCCCGCACCTACAGGTACAGTCTCTCCCGTGCCCACCAAACCACCCCCGCCACCAGGGCTCCCCACCCCCACGGGTTCACCTAGGCCCAGACCAACCCGCACCGTCACACTGGTCGTCACCGTGGTCAAAACAGTGGTACCGGTTCCGATTGTCACAACGCGTCCACCGCCGCCCCCTTTTACAGCCACGCCAG